>CAZHHH010000123.1:0-7250 GCA_964532085.1 uncultured Marinilabiliaceae bacterium | reverse complement strand
TTAAGTAATGAAAATTACGTTTTGTATTTACGCTTTAGGGTAGCACAGCACCCCTTTGTTTTCGTCACTTTTTTGCAACACCCAGCATAATTTGTACATAATCAGGCGTTTATGATATTTTGTTGCTGCTTTTGGGTGTTGCAACTTTATTTTTATGTTTATAAGTGAGTTAAAGAACAGATCGATAGGTACTAGCATTCAGATAATTAGCAAGAAAAACAACAGCTATAATGTTATTAAGACTGTTGGTTGTACAACTACGCGGCAAGATATTAATTATCTTAAAATCGTTTAAAATAGATATGACAACATTATTTTAAATTCTCCATTAGAAAGAATCTTTTTTTATTAAAAAACACAAATATCCTTATATCCATTTAGGATAATTCGTATGTTAGGCTTACAGCCTGCATTTGCAGAGTTTACATTTACCTGTGGCGTTGCCACAGGCTGACATAAATAAGGCCTACAGCCTATGTGTTTTCATAAATAATAACCATTATGAAATAACCAATGCTCTGAAGGAGCAATATATGTTAGCCCAAGGCAATCCCGCCTTGGGATCTTAGTACATATAGAAATTGCGCTCTGAAAGAGCAACATAATAACAATATCTGTTTATTAGGAAAAAAACAGTTTTATAAAGCTATTTTATCATTCAATAATTTAACACAACTTACTAGTCGCAATGCTCGGATTTTTTCAAAAGAGGTCTAGTGAATATAAAATTTAAAATCATTCAAACTACTATCATTTTTGGGTGTTGCAATGACGAAAACAGGAAAATTACGTTTTGTATTTACGCTTTAGGGTAGCACCCCTTTACCGTGTCTAGCTGAAAGCAAGAGGGGGACGGGGGTAAACGCAATGGTAATAATGACATTAATTTATATATAATTTGGCTAATGGAGAATTTACAGCTTTATTACTCAACACTAGGTATGAAAGCTTCCTCAATTAACTCTTGAGTTCCGCATTGGGACACCTAGAAATATATAATTATCTTGGTATGTGATTGATTTTAATCTACTTAGTTTTGGTGTCTCAAAGATGCGCGGAAGACAAGAAAGGAGCAAAAAGTGAGAAAGACAACGTATAATCCTTAAATTAGCTTCACTTAACGTTGTTTTTCTTTTAGCTAGACACAGTAAAGGAGACTTTAGCAAGTTATTAAGTAATGAAAATTACGTTTTGTATTTACGCTTTAGGGTAGCACCCCTTTACCGTGTCTAGCTGAAAGCAAGAGGGGGACGGGGGTAAACGCAATGGTAATAATGACATTAATTTATATATAATTTGGCTAATGGAGAATTTACAGCTTTATTACTCAACACCAGGTATGAAAGCTTCCTCAATTAACTCTATATCCCACTTACCACCCTCTTTTTTAGGCATACAAGTGACAACATCAAATCTTACAGGATTATCAAGTTCAGTCTCTTTAATATATGCATCTGCAGCAAGAATAATATTGCGGATTTTTTTTGGTGTAATACTCTCTCGTGGGTGTTCCCAATTGCTACTGGTTCGGGTTCTAACTTCTATAAAAACTAAATATTCATCTTTAAATGCGATGATATCTATCTCTTTTTTAGCGAAAACCCAATTGCGATTAATTATTTTATAACCATTTTCAAATAGAAACTGGTGAGCAATATCTTCACCAAGTTTGCCTAATTCATTGTGTTTAGCCATTGTTAAGGTTTTTGTATTTAAAAATTACTCTGTTTTTCTCAACTTCTATCTCTATTTCAGAGTTTAAAAGCAGTGGATAATTCGGATTTGAATGTCCTGACGGAAAATTATATATTATAGGAAAATCATACTCTTTTAACGCATTATTAACTATTTCATAAGCACTCATTCCATAAGGAGTTGCGCCATCTTTTGTGTCACTAATTTGGCCAACTATTAAGCCAGCTAATTTGTCAAATTTTCCAGCTAATTTCATCGACTGTATCATTCTGTCTAAATGATAATCATACTCTCCAATCTCTTCGATAAATAATATTTTACCCTCCGATGAAAAATCTAAATTTGTACCAATCAAATTGTGTATTATTGTTAGATTACCACCAATTAATTTTCCTTTGGCTACTCCTTTTTTATTTAAAATATGTGGTAAAATAGGAGCTACAGCCATATTTCCTTGTAAAATGTTTACAACTTTGTTTGCACCAATATTATTTGGAAAACTATTGGGCATTTCTCCGTGAATAGTTACTAAGTCTGTGTTTGAAGATATATATGAATGAAAAACTGTTATATCACTAAATCCAATAATCCATTTAGGTCGTTTTACGAGATGTTCAAAATCAATTTTGTCGATAATTCTCATCGAACCATATCCACCACGAGCACACCAAATCGCTTTTATATCAACATTATGAATCATTTTGTTAAAATCAGATAATCTCTCTTCATCACTTCCAGCAAAAAGGTTGTTTCTCTTTAAAATATTTTCTCCAAAGAGAGGAACATATCCAGCATTGCTAATAAAACGCTCTGTTTCATCAATAACACTCGGCTCAATTTTACCCGCAGGGGCAACTATTCCTATTTTATCAGCTGGTTTTAAAAACGGTGGAAATTGCATTTTTTTATAAAGTTTTAAAGATGTAAATTGAAAGATATTAATTTCTTGCAAATGTTTACTTATCTTTGAGCAGATTTTTTTGAATTTTAAGATTTTATTTTTTTGATTATATGACACAGTTTAAAAGAACATTAGTAACAACAGCTTTACCTTATGCCAATGGTCCAATTCATATCGGACACCTTGCAGGCGTGTATGTACCTGCAGATATTTATGTTAGGTATTTGAGATTGAAAGGTGAAGATGTATTATTAATAGGAGGGTCGGATGAGCATGGAGTGCCAATTACGTTAAAGGCTAGAAATGAGGGAGTAACTCCACAAGATGTTGTTGATAAGTTTCACGGTATCATTAAAAAATCGTTTGAAGATTTTGGAATTTCATTTGATATATATTCACGTACTTCTAATGAAATACACCATAAAACTGCGTCAGATTTTTTCAAAAAACTATATGATGATGGTCAGTTTTTAGAGAAAGAGACCGACCAATATTACGATGAAGAGGCTAAACAGTTTTTAGCAGATAGATATATCACAGGAACTTGCCCAAGCTGTAATAATGACGGAGCATACGGTGATCAGTGTGAAAGTTGTGGAACTTCGCTAAATGCAAATGATTTAATAAACCCAAAATCAACCATTTCGGGAAGTGTTCCAGTTCTTAAAAAGACTAAACATTGGTATTTGCCATTAGATAAGCATGAGCCATTTTTAAAACAATGGATTTTAGAAGATCATAAAGAGTGGAAACCTAACGTTTACGGGCAGTGCAAATCGTGGATTGATATGGGATTGCAGCCACGTGCCGTTAGTCGTGATTTAGATTGGGGTGTACCAGTTCCCATCGAAGGGGAAGAGGGCAAAGTGCTTTATGTGTGGTTTGATGCTCCTATTGGATATATTTCTGCAACTCGCGAATTAACTCCTGAATGGGAAAAATATTGGAAAGACCCTGAAACAAGGCTATTGCATTTTATCGGAAAAGATAATATTGTTTTTCACTGTATTGTTTTTCCATCTATGCTTAAAGCTGAAGGCTCGTATATATTGCCAGATAATGTTCCTGCAAATGAGTTTTTAAATCTTGAAGGAGATAAAATTTCTACTTCAAGAACTTGGGCTGTCTGGTTGCACGAATATTTAGAAGATTTCAAAGATCAACAAGATGCATTAAGATACGTTTTGACAGCAAATGCGCCAGAAACAAAAGATAATGACTTTACGTGGAAAGACTTCCAAGCTCACAATAATAATGAGTTAGTTGCTATTTATGGAAATTTTGTAAATAGAGCAACTGTGCTTACTCATAAATATTATAATGGTTTGGTGCCTCAGCCAAGCAGTTTTACTGAGGAAGACAATGAAGTTTTACAGCAAATTAAAGTGATTGTTGATAAGACACAGAGTTTGCTTGATAACTTTAAATTTAGAGACTCATTGCGTGAAGCTATGAATTTAGCCCGATTAGGTAATAAATATTTAGCAGACTCTGAACCTTGGAAACTTATAAAAACTGATGAAGAGCGAGTTAAGACTATTATGTATATAGCTCTTCAGATAACAGCGAATTTATCTATACTTTTTGAGCCGTTTTTACCATTCTCCTCTCAAAAGTTAAGAGATATGCTAAATATCTCAACGCTTAACTGGAGTTTAGTCGGAGAAAAAGAAATTCTTGAAGTTGGTCATGAAATAAATAAATCAGAACTTCTATTTCAAAAGATAGAAGACGATGCCATTCAAAAGCAACTTGATAGATTATCTAATATAAAGGAGGCAAATGAAAGTAGTGCAAAAACAGTTGAGCCAGCTAAAGAGGATATTTCATTTGATGATTTTACAAAGATGGATATTCGTGTTGGAACTATCATTGCAGCTGAAAAAGTAGCAAAGACGAAGAAACTTTTAAAACTAGAAATAGATACAGGTATTGATAAGAGAACAGTTGTTTCTGGAATTGCAGAATTCTTTGAGCCAGAAAAAATTGTTGGTAAGCAAGTTTCTATTTTAGTAAATTTAGCTCCACGAAAAATTAGAGGTATAGAATCTCAAGGTATGATTTTAATGGCAGAAGATGGTAATGGAAGATTAGAATTTATAAATCCTGCATCAGAAATTGATAATGGCTCGATAGTTCGTTAAAAAAGTAGTTTTTTTGTTGCTTTGGTAATTATTGATAATCAGTCATTAATAAAATAAAGTGATTTTTTTTATAAAATAATGCCAAAATAGTTTGTAGGATAAGAATCATTTTTATACATTTGCACACGCAATCACAAAGGAGATTGCTTCTCTAAGGGAGAATAGAAAGGAGGGGTGGGTGAGTGGCTGAAACCAACAGTTTGCTAAACTGTCGTACGGGTAACTGTACCGAGGGTTCGAATCCCTCTCCCTCCGCAGCAAAATATTACGGGGTGTAGCGCAGTCCGGTTAGCGCACCTGGTTTGGGACCAGGGGGTCGCAGGTTCGAATCCTGCCACCCCGACAAAAAGGGAAGTTCATTTGAGCTTCCCTTTTTTGTTTTTGTACTTTTGTGATGTCCACGGAAAAACTATCTACATATCTGTAAGAGTTACTAAAATTATTGCAGATATTTGAATCATTCCTGTGCCAAAGGTTAGACACGATAAAGGGGGCTTTTAGACTTATTAAAGTAAGTTATTAAGTAATAAAAATTACGTTTTGTATTTAACGTTTTAGGGTAGCACCCCTTTACCGACTCTAGCTGAAAGCAAGAGGGGGACGGGGGTAAAAAGGATAAAGGGAAAAAGAAGTTCTGAATAAAAATATCTTTGCATTCTACTAACTATAAATAAATAATCTAATTTGTTAGGAGTCTTCTATTATTCGATTATAAAATTATCTGCCAAAATATACTTATCTGTGAGAACTACTAAAATTTCACACAAAAATTCGATATTATATATAATACTCCCTAATCATAATAAATAATTATTTTTATCGTCAAAAAAAATTACTTACTTTGCAAATTGAAATTTCAATATAAAAACAAAATATAAAACAGATAATCACTATGCGACGCACAAAAATTGTTGAAATAGTTAAGAACGGAAAAGTCAACGAAAAATATATAGTAAAAGGTTGGGTAAGAACTCGAAGAGGAAATAGAAGTATTAGTTTTATAGCATTAAACGATGGTTCTACAATTCATAATTTACAGATTGTTGCAGATGCTGATAAATTTGATGAGGCTTTGATTCGTCGTATTACTACTGGAGCGTCATTATCAGTAGAGGGAACTTTGAACGAATCACAAGGAGCTGGGCAGAATGTAGAGCTGTTAGCTGAAAAAATTGAAGTAATTGGAGATTGTGATGTAGATGCATATCCATTACAACCAAAAAGACATTCATTAGAGTTTTTAAGAGAAATTGCTCACTTAAGATTTAGAACAAACACCTTTAGTGCTATAACAAGAGTTAGGCATGCAATGATTTATGGAATACATAGATTTTTCACTGAAAAAGGATTTGTTAATATTCACACACCTATAATTACAGCTTCTGACGCTGAAGGTGCTGGAGAGATGTTCCAAGTTACTACTTTAGATTTGGATAATGTGCCAAAAACAGAAGATGGAAAAGTTGATTATAAAGAGGACTTTTTTGAGAAAATGACAAATCTTACTGTCTCTGGACAGCTGGAAGGAGAGTTGGCAGCTTTGGCAATGGGTGAAATTTATACCTTTGGGCCAACCTTTAGAGCAGAAAACTCAAATACTACAAGACATTTAGCTGAATTTTGGATGATAGAACCAGAAATGGCATTCTATGATTTAATTGATAATATGGATTTGGCTGAGGAGTTCTTAAAGTTCTTAATAAAAACAGCTCTTGATGAGTGTGAGGATGATTTAAAATTCTTAAGTCAAAGACTTGAACAAGAGGAGAAGAATAAAAAGGCTGATGAGAGAGGTATGGAGTTAATCGAGAAGTTAAACTTCGTTTTAAATCAAGATTTTGTAAGATTAACATATACTGAAGCTATCGAAATCCTGAAAGAGTCTAGACCAAATAAAAGAGGACAGTTTAAATATCCTGTTGAAGGATTTGGTGTTGATTTACAGAGTGAACACGAAAGATATTTAGTTGAAAAACACTTTAAATCACCAGTTATACTAACAGATTATCCTAAAGAGATTAAAGCATTCTATATGAAGCTAAATGAGGATAATAAAACTGTTAAAGCTATGGACGTACTGTTTCCTCAAATTGGTGAAATTATTGGAGGTAGCGAAAGAGAAGAGAATTATGATAAACTTCTTGAGCGTATGAAAGAGATGAATGTACCATACAAAGAGATGGATTGGTATTTAGATACACGTAGATTTGGTACAGTTCCTCATAGTGGTTTTGGATTAGGATTTGAAAGATTAATGATTTTTGTAACAGGAATGACAAATATTAGAGATGTAATTCCATTCCCAAGAACACCAGGACACGCAGAATATTAATTTATAAGCAAAAAATATTAAAGCGAATTGATTTTATTACTATCAATTCGCTTTTTTCGTTTATTAGTATCAATTGAAACTATGTAAGATAAGTGTCATTTATCTAGCTCTTATTCTATTTTATTGAGTTTCAGGCGTATTTGAAAAAACCTATAAGTGGATTATATTGACATGTTAA
>CAZHHH010000122.1:0-7307 GCA_964532085.1 uncultured Marinilabiliaceae bacterium | reverse complement strand
AGAGACATGTTATTATTTTCTAGTCTATAATTTAACCGCAAAGGCAAAGTACACATAGAAATAATTATAAAATCTTTGCGCCCTCTGCGCCTCTGCTGTCAGTGTATCTCAACTACACTCAATAACCAAGCGTGCCGTGCTGTGCTTAATTCAAATCCCTATTTATTATTCAATTTATAACCCAACGATATCCTAAATTGACTATTTCGTAAGCCAAATGATTCGCCTAAAACCATTTTGTCTTTCTGAGGATTTAATCCAACATTGTGAGATGATGATGTATAAGCAAAATCAGTTTCTGAAACTGAGTTTGATTGAAGATAATTGTAATTTATTCCAATTGAAGGATTTATTTTATATTTTCTATATTTTAGCAATAATGGAATAGAGAAGTTGTGTAATCCGTTTCCATAAATTTGGTTTAATCTAATAAAGTCATTTTCATTAGAGTGCCAAACACCAATTGTGCCATCAAATTTAAATGTTTTTGAAGATATTAGATAGTTATAGTCAATTCCCGTTTTTATTGCAAAATTACTACTCCCCAATCCCTTTTCTGCATAAAGTCTAATTCCAACAAGGGGAGAGATGGGTTTTTTCACATAGGAAAGTTCACCTTGTTGATACCACACACCGCTGTTCAATGCTATCTGATATTCAGTTCAAGATAGTACCATTGAATTAAAAGCAAAAAGCACCAATCCTATAAAGCTTAATTTTTTCATACTTTCTGAGTTTTTAATTAATAAAATTTGATTCTCTTTAAGTATGATACTATCTAATGAAATGGTTGCAGCTTTGTTATCATAAAATAGTAATAGCTTTACTTTTTCACCTGTTATAAGTTCAGTGTTTTGACGTTTTGTTTTGATGTTTTCAATACTTTTCGGAATTGTGTCATAAACAACAATGGTATCATAAACGATAATTTCTTCATAAATAAAAATAGTATCACGTTGGGCTTCTATTGGATAATATAGTAAACCAAAAAACAAGACAATTAGTACAATTTTAATTTTATTCATTTGTAATTTTTATTGTGTCAGTTATAGTCTTTCTTACTATAATTTGTTTTTTAATTATCACAGGTTCTTCATTTTTTATACTATCTGTATCAATAGTTTTATCTTCAACACTCTTGTTTTCAGTCTCTTCGAGCATTGTAGGATTGTTGTTTTTATTAAAAAAATAAACTAAAGATGATATTATTAATAGAGGCAATCCAATTTTAAAAATTATAGAAGCTTTTGATGAACCAATTTTTGGAGTTTTATAGTTAGTATAATTATTTTCTAAAAATATATCTTTAGCATTAGTAGAAATTGAGAAATTATTAAGTTTCTTCTTGATTTTTCGTCTTCCACACGGTAAAACAAAGAGCATAAAATATCGGTTCTTCTTCTCTTTGTTCAATATCTCCCTTAGTTTTCTTTTTGCTCGTGAAAGGTGCGATTTTGATGTTCCTTCACTAATATTCAGCATAAGTGCAATCTCTTTATGACTGTATTCATCAATAACGTAAAGGTTAAATACCGTTTTGTGATGTTCGGGAAGTTGATTTATAGCTGATAACAACTGGTGAAGAGTGAAATTTTGCGTTATTTTTTCATCATCATCATTAGTGCCATCTAATATTATATTCTTCTTCACATCTGCCATTTTCTTCTCATTTTTAAGATGTTGAAGAGCATTATTTAAAGTGATTTTTCTTAGCCACGCATCAAAATGTCCTAAGCTTTTATAGGAATCACTTTTTTCAATAGCCGTCAAAAACGAATTGTGGGCAATGTCTTCAGAAATCTCTTTGTTACCTACATACCGATAACATAAACCGATTAGTCTTCCAATATTCCGTTGATAGGTATATTCCCAAAAATTTTTATTAAAATCCATTTAATATTTTAATAGATGATTGTAAAATGGTAAATGGTTGCACTTTATATTGTTGTTTTTTAACGCAAAGAAAATCACGCAAAGAAATACTTATAAAATTTTAGCATTCTTATTTTTGTAAAATTTTGTTGATAAAATAAAACTATGTTTATCTATGTGGTTTAAATATTGTCGATTAGTGACCTTTTCCAACCACTGAGTGACATATTTTATTTTCTAGTATATAATTTTACCGCAAAGGCACAAAATACACAAAGAAATCATTAGAAAATCTTAGCGCTTCTGCGGTGAAATGACTAAAATTTAAAACCAATCTTTTGGAATTGCATTATCTAGCTTATTCATCTCATTTAGAATGTTATTAGCCAATCTACTTGCACCAATTCTAAAATATTGAGGTGTTATCCACTTATCACCCAATACAGTACGTTGAATATTCCAATATAAAAGTGCATCATTAACAGCGCTTATTCCTCCAGCAGGTTTAAAGCCAACCATTTTTTTGGTTTTTGTTTGATAAGCTTTAATTGCGTGAGTCATTATCCATGCAGCTTCTGGAGTTGCGGATACTTCAACTTTTCCGGTGGAGGTCTTTATAAAATCTGCACCAGCAACCATTGATAATAGTGATGCTTTCCAAATAAGTTCGGGATTGATCAACAAACCTGTTTCCAAAATCACTTTTAAGTGAACATCGCCCAAACTATGCTTTATGTCAGCAATCTCTTCCATTACAAATTCATAATTACCATCTATCATTTCTCCAACTGAGATAACAATATCAACTTCGTTTGCACCTAAATAGATAGCTCTTTTACATTCATCTAATTTTGTTTCTAAAAATGTCTGAGATGATGGAAATCCTGCAGAAACAACAGCTCTATTTACATTGATTGGCTCTAACTTTGATTTTAAAATAGAAGCAAAAACTGGATATACGCAAACTGCAGCAACATTTGGTAGAGTTGGATTCTCTTTGTTGAATGAAATTACTTTATCACAAAATTCACTAACATTAGTTGTGTTATCATATGAATTCAAAGTTGTTAAATCAATACAGCTAAATATATTCTTTAATGTATCAATACTAACATCACTTCTATTTAAAAGTGAATCGTCATAAGTATTTATGGCATCAAAATCACTTTTATAACTATTAAAAAACTCCTTTATATCCATTGCTATCTATTTTATTTATATTTATTTGACTTAGTTTATTTATTCTTTTAGTTTATCATTATTCAAATGTCTCTCTTTATCTCTGCTATTCTTTTTTTCTAAATTCTTTGTAAAAGCGTCAGCAAGATTTATACCTGTTTGGTTTGCAAGAGCAATTAAAACCCAAAGTACATCAGCCATTTCATCAGCTAATTTTTCTTGAGATATTGATTCTTGATTTTTAACTGATTGCTCACCATATTTACGAGCCATAATTCTTGCAAGTTCACCAACTTCTTCCATCAAAATGGCAGTATTTGTAAGTTCGCTGAAGTACCTCACTCCTACTGTTTTTACCCAATCATCAACTATTTGTTGTGCATCTTCAATTTTCATCATATTCTATTTTTAGAATCAATAATTATTGTAACTGGTCCATCGTTAGTCAATGAAACTTGCATATGTTCACCAAATATTCCCGTTGGGACAACTTTATTAAGTAACTCTTCTAGTCTGGTTTTAAAGTTATTATATATTGGTATTGCAATCTCAGATTTAGCTGCATCAAAATAAGATGGTCTGTTTCCTTTTTTTGTGCGTGCGTGAAGTGTAAATTGACTGATAAGCATAATATCTCCATCAACATCAATTACAGAACGATTCATAACTCCATTTTCATCATCGAAAATTCTTAATCCTACTATTTTATTTGCTAACCACTCTATATCTTCCTGATTATCTGCCTCTTCAACACCAACTAAAATTAATAAACCATGCTTTATTTCTTTAAAATAATCATCACCTACTGAGACAGAAGCACTTGATACTCTTTGAATTACAACTTTCATCTTTATTTATTACAGTTTGTTTTAAATTAATATTTGATAGTTATTTTTACAATTTATAGAAATTCTTTTTGATAATGTCTATTTTTAAACAATAATTTTAAAACTGCGTTTTATTTATTTAGGATAGTATGATTAGAGTGATATTAAGCGAGAGCAACGAACCTTCTTTTAATTTAGCAGCTGAGGAATTTTTATTACGAAATAGTGAAGATGAGATTTACTTTTTTTATATAAATAAGCCATCTGTGATAATTGGTAAACACCAAAATGCTTTAGCAGAGGTGGATATAAATTTCTTGCAAGAGAATAATATATCATTACATAGACGCCTGTCTGGAGGTGGAACAGTTTATCATGATTACGGAAATATAAATTTTTGCTTTATTAAAGTTGGAGAACCTGGTGATTTAGTAAATTTTGAAAAGGCTACTTTACCAATTGTAGAAGTTTTAAATCAGTGGAACATTCCAGCTAGAAGTGGTAAACGCAATGATTTACTTGTTAATTTCAAGAAAATATCTGGAAATGCTTGTCATGTGTTTAAACGCAGAGTAATGCACCATGGTACGCTCTTATACAATTCAGATATTGACAATCTCACAAAAAGCTTAAAAAACGACCCTAATAAGTTTAAAGATAGAGCTGTAAAGTCAGTTCGTAGTGAAGTTATGAATCTTATTGAGATGTACGATAAAGATAAAAGTGCATCAGACTTTCTCGATGATTTAATTAATGGAATTATAAAAAATAATCCAAATACTAAAATTAATAATCTATCTGATAATGAGATTAATACAATAAATAAATTAAAGCAAAACAAATATTCAACAGATGATTGGAATTATAGCTATGGTCCAACGTATGAGTTTAAGAAACGTACAAAAATTGATAAGTGGATATTTCAAGTGGCATTACATATAGAAAAAGGTATTATAAACAAAGCTAAAATAAACAGTAATTATTCTGATAAAGAATTGATATTCAGCTTAGAAAAAGCAATTATTAACAAATATCATAGATATTCTGATCTAAAAAACAGTTTAAATAACTTTGATTATAGTATTGATAATCTGGCATCTATATTCTTTTAAAAATAATATTCTTGAGTCCCGCATTGGGAAACCCAAAAGCAGATGACATCTTTATATATATCTGATTTATCATATTCAACCCACTTTGTGTGTCTGGCCTTTGGCGAGAGGGTTGGTTTGCATTGGACATCTACCGAATGAATTACGGGGTTATTCATATTTCACCCCATTCGCTGCGCCTAGCCTCTGGCAAGGGGGTTATTTTTAATACGTTATTTTAAACTAAGCAAAAAGCACGTTATGTACATCAACCCCCTCGCCATAGGCGAGACACGCGTAGCGGGTTGTACAAATAGTAATATTTTGACACGTCCTAAAAAAACACATATTTATATTATTTCTTGTATTTTGCATTGGGACACCCAGAAATAGATGAATATTTTGGTATGTGGCTGATTTTAATCCACTTAATTTTGGTGCCTCAAAGATGCGCGGAAGATAAGAGAGTGTTACTTATTGAAAAACAGAATGATATTTTCAGCTCGTTTTTTGCCAACAACTTTTTTAAGATCATTAATGTCAGCTTTTTTAATATTATCAACGGATTTAAAATGATTTATCAGTAGTTCAATTGTCTTTTCTCCGATACCAGGAATATGTTCAAGTTGCGAAGAGAGTGCAGCTTTGCTCCTTTTATCTTGATGAAATGACAATCCAAATCTATGGGCTTCGTTTCTTAAATTCTGAATTAATTTAAGAGTTGAACTATTCTTATCTAAGTATAATGGTACAGAGTCTCCTGGAAAATAAATCTCGTCAAGTTTTTCAGCTATTGAAATAATAGAAACTTTATCAAAAATATTTAATTGTTTAAGAACATTAACAGCAATTGATAATTGACCTTTACCACCATCAATAACTACTAAATTTGGTAGGGCAGAATTCTCTTCAAGTATTCGTGAATATCTTCTATAAACCACCTCTTCCATAGAAGCAAAATCATCTGGACCGGTAACAGTTTTTATATTGTAATGCCTATAATCTCTTTTAGATGGTTTTCCATTTTTAAAAACGACACACGCAGCAACTGGATGTGAACCTTGGATATTTGAGTTGTCAAAACATTCAATATGTATAGGAAGTTTATCCATTCTCAACTCCTTTTGAGCTAACTCTAAAACATAAGATTGCTTTGGTTTTTTGAAATAGTTAGCTTGTTGCTTTAATTTTTCTAACTGATAATACTTTACATTACGTTGAGATAATTCTAAAAGACTCTTTTTATCACCAATTTTAGGTACCACAAAGTAAATATTTGCTAGTTTAACTTTAGGTATAAATGGAACAATAACCTCTTTTGATTGACTCTTTAGTCGTTCTCTAATCTCGACAATAGCCATAGTTAATAACTCATCTTCACTTTCATCAAGTTTTTTTCTATACTCAATAGTATGAGCTTGAATTATTGAACCATTAATAATTTTAAGAAAATTAATATATGCTGCATTCTCATCACTTAAAATTGAGAAAACATCAACATCATGGATATTTGGATTAACAATTGTAGATTTGCTTTGATATTTAGATAATGTTTCTATTCTACTTTTAACTTGTTGAGCCTCTTCAAATTTATACTCTTCAGCTAAAGAGATCATATAATCTTTTAGTTGGAGCAATAAACCATTAATATTACCTTTAAGAATATCTCTAATATTTTCAATATACTTTAAATATTCCTCCTCTTTTTGCAGACCTTCGCAGGGTGCTTTACAGTTTCCTAAATGAAATTCAAGACATCTTTTATATTTTCCTTCTGCAATATTCTTTGGAGATAAATCATAATTACAAGTTCTAAGCGGATACATTTGCTTAAAAAGTTCAAGCAAAGTTCTAACCATTTTTACCGAAGTATATGGACCAAAATATTCACTACCATCCTTTATAATATTTCTTGTTTGGAAAACGCGTGGATATGGTTCGTTTTTAATGCAAATCCATGGATAAGATTTATCATCTTTTAATAGAACATTATATCTAGGTTGATACTTTTTTATAAGATTATTTTCTAATAAAAGAGCATCTTCTTCTGTTTCGACAACTATATGTTTAATATCAAAAACTCTTCTTATGAGCACCCTCGTTTTACCACTTTCTGGTTCACGATTAAAATAAGAGCCTACCCTTTTCTTTAAATTCTTTGCTTTCCCCACATAGATAATTTTACCTACATCATCATAATATTGATATATACCAGGAGTAGATGGAAGCGATGCAACCATCAATAAAATTTTCTCATATCTATCTTTAGGAATTCCAAACATATTTAATGAAACAGTGAAACAAACTCAAATTTATTAACATCAAACAAACCCTTATC
>CAZHHH010000121.1:6154-7359 GCA_964532085.1 uncultured Marinilabiliaceae bacterium | reverse complement strand
ACATAAACTTCTTCAGAGCGAGAGCGTATCACACGGCCAACAGCTTTTTCACTTAAACCATTTTCATAAACATCAGCAGTATCAATAAAGTTAACTCCCGAGTCTATAGCACGATTTATAATTTCATCAGCAGATTTATCATTAAAAGAAGAGCCCCATTTTCCGCCCACTTGCCAAGTACCTAATGATATCTCAGATACTTTAAGTCCTGTTTTACCTAATTTGCGATATTTCATAGTTATATTTTTTGGTATATACCAAAGTTAATAAAAAAAGAATTAACTACTAAATTGTATTTGTAGTAAGTAGTTTGGCATAAAAATAGCAAGTATTCTCACAAAATTTAAAGGAATATTATTTTGTTTGAAAGTTAGTTGATATAAAAACTTGTTGTTTAAACTATTTTTCCCAATTTTATATTTTAATAAATTATTAATATCAGAAAAATGAAACGAATAGCTGTTTTCCCTGGCTCATTTGACCCTTTCACCATAGGACACGAAAATATTGTAAAACAAGGTCTTGCTATTTTTGATCATATTATTGTTGCAATAGGTTATAACTCTTTGAAAAAAAGTTATTTTCATATAGATACTCGTGTTAAGTTTATCGAGGAACTTTTTAAAGATGAACCTCGCGTATCAGTTAAAAAATATGACAATATGACTGTTGACTTTGTAAAAGAACAAGGTGCTCACACAATTTTGAGAGGTTTAAGAACAGCAGCAGATTTTGAGTATGAGAGAGCGATTGCACAAATTAATCGAAAAATGTCTGGCATAGATTCTGTATTCCTATTAACAAGACCAGAGCATACGCCAGTTAATTCGTCAATCGTACGTGATATTTTAACACATCAAGGTGATGCATCATTGCTTATACCAGATATTATATATAAAATGATTTTAAAACTTAAAGAAAATAATGAAAAATAGATTACTGTTTGTTGCAATATATTTATTATTTACAACTTCTTTAATTTATTCAATTAACAAAGATAATAGTGTTAGAATAATAGGTAATAACATTGAATATGCCAGTTATCACATAGAAATTAAAACTAAAGAAAATTTATATCTCTATAAAGAAAAAGTTCTTGGTTCTATGTTTGTCGATTCTACTGGAAACTTTGATTTTATTCTACCATTAGAAAAAACTACATATGCCTATATGGATATAGGTAGGCTTCGGGGTGAAATATATCT
>CAZHHH010000121.1:0-6054 GCA_964532085.1 uncultured Marinilabiliaceae bacterium | reverse complement strand
CATAAAAAACTCTCATATCTCAAACTTCGCACTATTTGTAGCCCTAAAAATGAAGAAGAGCTAATAAAAGAGTATTTTTTAGATAAACAGTGGGAAATGAACTTACCCATATATACAGACTTATTTATTTTGCTCTTTAAAAATTATTTTCCTAATAAGTTGAATAAAGATGTTCAAAGGGAAATGTTAAATGCTTTTAGATCAGGTGCATCTTTTGATGAGTTCGTTGAAATTATAATGCGTGATGATATTTTCAAAGAAAATAGAGAACTTTCTGAAGCTCTTTTCTTGTATAGTTTATATCAAGGTTTTTATGATCAAACTATGGATGAAAATGTAGTTATCTATCTGTCAGAAGATGGAGCAAATGGAGAAAACAGCACTTTTGGTAAAGAGCTAGCATTTGCTCAATACAAGCAACTTACACATATGAGACAAGGCTATGTTGCACCATCTTTTTCATTGTTTAATCAAAATGGAGAGAGAAAATCTCTTGAAGATTATAAAGGTAAGTTTATCTACTTAAATTTTATGAGCACTATAAATGTTGCATCTTTGAGAGATATGGAGACATTGAAAAATTTGCAAAAACTATTTAGAAAAGATTTAGAAATAGTTACTATTCTTCTAGATGAAAGTGAAGAGGCCCTTGAAGATTTTTATCATTACAATAATGATAAGAAATGGGATTTTTTAAGTTTTATATCATATCCTCAAATAATTCACGAGTATAATTTGGTTGGAGTGCCATCATATTTTTTAATTTCTCCTGACGGTATTTTAACATTGTCGCCTGCACCAACACCAGATGAGAATTTTAGGGATGTGTTTGTTACACAGTTACAAGCATATAAACGTATGCAATTGAGAAAAGGGAAAGGTGAAACAAAATCTATTTTTGGCAGATAATTTATAAATGTATAAATTGAAAAAAACATCTTTATGACATATTATATTAAACAAATCTCCTCTTGTTTTGTATTTTCGATAGAGTCTAAATAGAATTATTTATAAATAAGGAGAATATAACTATGTCATATAATGAAGATGCTTGGAATGAGCTTATTTTAAAAGTTAGTAAACACTTTAAGGTTACTGCAGATTTTGATTTTATACTTTTTGTGATTGGTGTTCAAGAACGTGGCACTGGATTTAAAGAGTATACACGTGAAGAGAAGTGGGATATGATAAATTTGGCAAAATGTAAACTGTTTACAAAAAAGGGCTATCTTAAAGAGGTTGGTCACGATGCAGAGAACTGGCCAATTTTTGAAGAGGTGAAAAAGATGAGAACATTATCTCCATCTCTTAATCAAAGAATTCTTAAAGAAGCTATGATTGAATATTTTAATGAAGTTTGGAATTAAATAGAATAAAAATGAACAGATTATTTATAACACTATTATTTGCAACAGTTTTTTTGTTAAACAGTTGTGCACAAGATAATTCAACACTTATTTTGTTGGAAACAGATTACGGAAAAATCACATTAAAACTTTATGATGAAACTCCAAAGCATAGAGATAATTTTATAAAACTTGTGGAAGATGGTTTTTATGATGGCACACTTTTTCATCGTGTAATTGATGGCTTTATGATTCAAGGAGGTGACCCTGATTCAAAAAGTGCACTTTCAGGAGCTCACCTTGGAGCTGGTGGACCTGGCTATACAATTGATGCAGAAATAGATTATCCTAAGTTCTTTCATAAAAAGGGAGCATTAGCTGCAGCAAGACAAGGAGATCAAGTTAATCCAGAGAAAAAATCGTCAGGTTCTCAGTTTTATATTGTTCAAGGTGAAAAGATAGAAAATGAAGATATAGATCGACTTCAATCTATGAAAGCACAACAAGAACAGCAAACAATCTTTATGAAATATGTAACTCCTTTTAGAGCACAATTAGAAGAGTTTCAAGCTACTGGTGATAGAGAAGGGTTTGAGAAATTGATAAATCAACTTAGGCAAGATGCTGAAGAGGAGATAGCAGAACTACCACCTTATAAACTTTCAAATGCTGAGATTGAAGCATATACATCCATTGGTGGCACTCCTCAGTTGGATGGTGCATATACTGTTTTTGGCGAGGTTATTAAAGGGTTAGAGGTTATTGATAGAATTGCAAAGGTTGAAACTAACTCAGCAGACCGACCAAATGAGGATATTGCAATTAAAATGAGCATATTAAAAAAATAAAGAAATGAAAAACAGTTTAAAAATCTTACTTTTATCATCCTTTGTTTTACTTATAAGTATTGCCAAAGCACAAGATGAGCCAACATATTATGTTCAAATAAGAACAAATCTCGGTAATATGCGGGTAATGCTTTATAATGAAACACCAGAGCATAGAGCAAGATTTTTAAAACTTGTTAATAGTAAACATTTCGATGGCACACTTTTCTATCGAGTTATTAAAAATTTTGTAGTTCAAGGCGGTAGCTCAGATTCTCGAAATGCAGCACCTGGTGCGCATATTGGTTACGGAAGTTCTACTGAAATCATATCATCTGAGTTTGTTACAAGCCGTTTTCATAAAAAAGGAGCAATTTGTGCCCCTCGACAGCCTGAGCATATTAACCATTTTAGAATGTCTGATGTTTCTCAGTTTTATATTGTTCACGGCCGAGTATATACTGATGAAGAGTTGGATATTCTTGAAAAAAGAGTGAATAATCCTATTAAAAAACAGATTTTAGAAACATATTATCATCCACGAAAGGAAGAATTAACAATTTTAAAAGAAGAAAGTCCTGCAGAATACAACAAACTACTGAGAAGTATTAAAGAAAAAGTAGATTTTGAATTTAATGTTTCAGATAAACTCATTTTTACTCAAGCACAACGTGAAGCTTATACTACAGTTGGTGGCTTACCTGATTTAGATAATGATTATACTGTTTTTGGCGAGGTTGTTGAAGGATTGGAGGTTATTGATAAAATAGCAAATCAAAAAACTGACAAAAATGATAGGCCACTGTTAGATGTTAAAATAACAATTCAAGAAGTGTATTAATGTTGACATTGGAAAAAAATATTATTAAATTGGACTTTTAATAAATATATTAACCACCTTAATCTTATACCTATGGAAAATGTATATACAGAACTTTATTTCCATTTTATTATTGCCGTTAAAGGAAAAGAAAATCTTATTCCCTCAAATAAAAGAGAAGAAATAGAAGACTACATTAAGAATATTGCAAAAACAAAATCAGTTAAGATATTGTCAATTTTTGCAATGCCAGATCACATTCATATTCTAATAGATTCGCCAGATACTTTGTGTCTTGACGATATTTTTAAATTAATTACAGAAAATTCTGCAAGATACATAAATGATAATGAAATTTTTGGCCACAACTTCAGCTGGCAACAAAAATATACCGCATTTTCTCATTCGAGAAATCATTTAGATAAAGTATCAAGATTTATATTATCTCAAGAATCTTTTCATAAGACAAGAACATTTAAAGACGAATATATTGAGTTTTTAGATCAAAACGATATTGAATATGATAAAGAGAATCTATTAGAATGGATTGAGTGATAATTAAAAGTATATTTTTCTACAAGTAAAGCAATAATAATGGCATCACGTGATATAATTAATCAGTCAGATTATAAAAAATGGATTTTATCTTTAAAGAACACGATAAAACAGCGTCAAATAAAGGCTACTGTAGCTACAAACAATGAATTAATACTTCTTTATTGGGATTTAGGAAAGCAAATAGTTGATAAACAGCGAAATGCTAAATGGGGCAGTGGTTTTATCAATCAACTGAGTAAAGATTTGAAAAAAGAATTTCCAAAAATATCAGGTTTTTCTGTTACAAATCTAAATTATTGTCGACGTTTTTTCCTATTTTATTCAACAGGATTAGAGTTGAAAATAATTGAGAATCTATTTCTGCCCCAAGCTGGGCAGAAATACAAAGTAGTCATTTTCAGACAGATATAATTCTGCCCCAAGCCGGGGGTGAAATAGAAACTTTAAAAATTACGATGTTGCCTTGGGGGCATCATAAATTAATTATTGATAAATGTGCTTCAGTTGAACAAGCATTATTTTATGTTAAAAAAACTGTTGAAAATAATTGGAGTCGCTCTGTATTAGAATATCAAATTGAAACAAATTTATATAATCGACAAGGTAAATCTATTTCTAACTTTGAAACTACTTTGCCAACCCCACAAAGTGATTTGGCAAATGAATTATTTAAAGACCCATATCATTTTAATTTTTTAGAATTATCAGAAAAGGTTAAGGAGATAGATTTAGAAAAAGCATTGGTTGCACATATTTCTCAGTTTTTATTAGAATTAGGAAAAGGTTTTGCATATATGGGCCGTCAATATCGTTTTAAAATTGGCAACAGAGAATATCGAAGTGATTTAGTTTTTTATCATACAAAGTTAAAATGCTATATAATTATAGAATTAAAAGTCACAGAGTTTGAGCCTGAATTTATAGGAAAGCTTAATTATTATATTTCGGCTTTTAATAAACTGATAAAAGATGATAATGACCAGCAAACAATTGGTATTCTACTTTGTAAAAACAAAGATAGTTACGAAGTGGAGTTTGCTTTAAAGGATGTTAATAAACCAATTAGTGTAAGCTCTTATCAATATACGGAATTAATGGATGACATTAAAGAAGCACTTCCAAGTAAAGAAGAGTTGCAAAATGAGTTGCGTAATTTTAATATTAATGATTAATCTCTTTTATTTTACTCTGCACAAAACTAATAGTTAATAAACTTTGGTTATATTAGTGAGAAAATAAAGCATTAATTACGAAATTAATTCAAAAGATGTTTTAAAATGAAGTTGATATATATAAATTTTTTATTGATAATATTTTTCATTCCTTTGTTTTTGAGTTGTTCAAATAGAGCAGAAAAAATAGCTAATATACCAGAAAACAGAACATACGGTACTTTTCAAGATAATGCATCTGCAATAGTTTCAATACAAACTTTTGATCATTATAATAGACGGTTGAAAACAGGATATGGATTCTATATAAACCAAAATACTATTCTGACTCAGCTTAATTTGATACAAGGTGCGTATAAAGCTAAGGTATCACCTCTTGGAACTACTCAAGAATTTGATGTTATGGGATATACATCTTTTGATTTTGATAATAATATAGTAACACTTCAGACACAAAGAAAGGTCCATAATTTTGTTGATTTAAAACAATCAATAGTTGACGGTGATTCAATCTATTCACTTTCTCGCGATAAAGGAAAATTAATGGCAAGGAAGTATTTTTTTATAAAAAATGATTCGTTAGATAACACATTTATATCTCACAGCAGAGAAGTTGGCAAACCTCTCTTTTATTATAATCACTCTTTTGCAGGTCTCTTTTCAGATTATGATAGAGATATACAAGTAGGTACTATTCTAGATCTGGCAACATTAGATTCATTAACAAAAAAGTTGTTGCCATATCCTGAGCCAATTGTAGATTTAAGTATAAAAACGAATAAAGAATATACTCCATATCACAAAGTTGCAGCAATTGGTTTTGAGACAGACGTGGGAAATTTTACCATTAGATTATTTAATGAAACGCCGAAATATCGTGACAATTTTATAAAACTTGTGGAAGACCAATTTTACGATAGTTTATTAGTTCATCGTGTATTGAAAAGCTTTTTAATCCAGACAGGAGCTGCAGATACAAGATATGCCACACCAGAAGATGTTGTAGGATGGCAGGGACCAGGATACACACTCCCAATGAATGTTGTGAAAGGTAGATTCCATAGGCGTGGAGCAGTTGCTGCATCTAAACTACCCGATGAACGAAATCCTAAAAATAATTCAGATGGTTCTCAATTTTATATTGTTTCAGGAAGAATTTTCACCCATCAAGAACTGGATGATATTGAGAAAAATAAAGCAATAAAGTTTACTTCCCAACAAAGAACAGAATACGCCACAGTTGGCGGTGCACCACACCTTGACGAAGATTATACTGTTTTTGGTGAAATAATATCAGGAATGAATGTCATTGATAAAATATCACTCGTAGA
>CAZHHH010000120.1:5352-7457 GCA_964532085.1 uncultured Marinilabiliaceae bacterium | reverse complement strand
AGTCGAGATACTTTTGAACTACTAGAAGACCTTGAAGAAGAGTTGAAAATTTCTGTAAGGCCGTTAGCATGGCCAATGGATAGTGGGGATAACTTTAAAGGAATTTATAATATATTTGATAAAAACTTATATCTATATAGCCATTCAAAGTCTACACATAAAGATGGAATTTTAATAAATGATATAAATAACTCTGAAATTGATAAATATGTCGATAAAGAGACAGCCCAAACTTTACTTGAAGAGTTAGAGTTTGTAAATGGCGTATTTCCAGAATTTGACCGTGAAGCATATCTGCGTGGCGAATTAGCACCTATCTTTTTTGGAAGTGCACTCAACAATTTTGGAATAAAAGAGCTATTGCATGCATTTTTAGAATTGGCTCCTTCTCCCCTTCCTTCCAAGACCGAAACTAGAGAAGTATTGCCAGATGAGAATAAATTCACAGGCTTTGTTTTTAAAATCCATGCTAACATGGATCCAAATCACAGAAACAGACTTGCTTTTGTAAAAGTTTGTTCAGGTAAATTTAAGCGAAATCAAAATTATCTACACGTTGGACTAAACAAAAAACTAAAATTTAGCAGTCCTACGGCATTTATGGCAGAGAAGAAAGCTATAATTGACGAGGCATACCCTGGGGACATAATTGGTATTCCAGACTCTGGCAACTTCAAAATTGGTGATACAATAACAGAAGGGGAAATACTTAATTTTAAAGGATTACCGAGTTTTTCTCCAGAGTTATTTCAATATATTGAAAATGCAGATCCAATGAAATCCAAGCAACTTGTAAAAGGAATTGACCAACTCATGGATGAGGGTGTTGCACAGCTATTTACTAATCAATTTAATGGTCGAAAAATCATTGGAACTGTAGGTGCACTTCAGTTTGAAGTTATAGAGTATCGATTATTGCATGAATATGGAGCATCATGTAGATATGAGCCTATTCAACTATATAAAGCATGTTGGATTAGCTCGGATGATGACGCAGTATTAAAAGACTTTAGACAACGAAAAGTGCAATTTATGGCAAAAGATAAGCAAGGAAGAGATGTTTTCTTGGCAGAATCGTCATATATGCTACAAATAGCACAAGCCGATTTCGAAAAAATAAACTTTCATTTCACATCTGAATTTTAATTTATTTGATAATAATATCTTTTTAAGTAAGTTTGAGAATATTGAACAATTGATAAAATTATTAAATGAAAAGTGATATAATTCAAGAGGGATTAAGACATACAGTCACCAAAATAGTTAGTAAAAATGATTTAGCCTCTACATTAGGTACCTCAAAACGAAATTGTTTATCTACGACTTCATTGGTATTATTTATTGAGCAAACTATTTCATCACTAATAGATCCATATTTATCAGATGAAGAAGCCTCTGTTAGTTCGGAAATAAATATTAAACATTTCCGACCTGCATACGAAAATGAAGAGATTAGATGTATTGTTCATCTTAAATATAAAGATAACAATCGTCTATTTTTCAACGTAGCAGTATTAAATTATAAACATGAAGAGGTTGGTATTGGCGCACATAGTCGCCATATTATTAAAATAAGATAAGGTATAATGGAGTTGTTTGACGGATATGTTGTTACTTGGATACTTATGCCAATTCTTATATTTTTGGCACGTGTTGCAGATGTAACACTTGGCACATTAAGAATAGTATTTGTATCCAAAGGTTTTAAAATATTAGCCCCCATTTTAGGTTTTTTTGAAATTTTAATCTGGCTCATAGCAATGAGTAAAATTTTCCAGAATCTAGATATATGGCTATATTATATAGCTTATGCTGGTGGTTTTGCATTGGGTAATTATGTTGGATTAATAATTGAAGAGCATATTGCCATTGGGTTTGTTAGCTTAAAAATTATAACCTCCACATCTGGTGATGCATTAGCAAAAAAACTTATTAATGAAGGTTATGGAATAACAATCCATGAGGCATTGGGTGCAAGAGGAGTTGTTAATATAATATATTGTGTTTTAAAGAGAAGTGATTATAAAAAAGTGACTAATCTAATACTTGAATATAACCCAAATGCATTCTTTACAATTGAAGATATTAAGCATACTAATTCAGGT
>CAZHHH010000120.1:0-5252 GCA_964532085.1 uncultured Marinilabiliaceae bacterium | reverse complement strand
GAACATTGAAATAGACAAAACTGCACCGGAGATTATTGATTGTTAAACTCAACGCTATTAAACATACCGGGTTAGCTATTTATTTCAAAAGCGGGCCTCGCCCTACGGGGTATATCTTTTTAAGATACGGAGGATTTTTGCGAGATAAGTGCGCCCAAATCCTGTTTACAGGAGTTTAAATAATCCTTTCTGGTGCAGTCCTTATAGAAAAGGGATAGTAGACTAATTTCTATTATCCCTTTTTACTTTTCCAGAAAATTTCTAGTAGAAAGTCCAACATTAATAACATTTCAAATTTTTCACTCCAACCTCAAAAAACCTATCATTTCGAACCACATAACAATATCTGGTTAGTATTTTACAAATGTATTTATGTGGTAGAAGCGAATTATTGCGTAGCTAAATCTCTTTTGAATAAATTGAACAATTTGGAGAATTAAATACTTAAATCTCACTGAAAATCAAACACTTAACAAATCCAGAACATTGTGCATTGAGAATTGTACATTGATTATTAAAAAAATCTATATATCAATAATCAATTGATTTAAATCAGAGTTTTCTATAATATCATTATAGTTTTCAAATACATTTTTCAGCTTTTTATAATCTTCAGTTTCGGCAAAATGTATATCTGAAACTCCATATTTTTCTAGTCGAGATATCACCATTGCAATAGTCATATTATTAATATCAAATGCAGGTGCATACCTCACTTCATCTAAATATCCTGGCGAAACTACTTGAGTAAGTACTTCGGAGTCAACCAAGCGACCTAAGAGCTCATTTACAAGCCTAGAAGGCAACTTTAGAGACACAGCAAAGTCTGACGCAGATGGAGCGTACAATGAGGCCTTAAAATGCTCTGCTGACATTTTTACCAACATAAGGCTAACAATCCTACGATAGTATAGACTCATATTCTTAGTTTCGCTCTCAAACTCGTAATTTCGCTCATATTGTGCAGCATAAGCTAATTCAGCTCCAAATAAAATTATTAACCACGAAGAACGCATCCAAATTAAGAATAGAGGAATAGCTGCAAAACTACCATAAATAGCATTGTAACGAGATACCCCTACTTGAAATTTTATATAGATAAATTGCAATAAAATAAAGAGAGTTCCAGTAAAAATTCCTCCAAAAACGGCAGGTCCTATTTTTACCTTGGTATTAGGTAAAACTAAGAACATTATAATAAAGAGAAACCATACCATTAAATGCGGGGCAGCCCAATTTATAAATTGAGAAGCTAAATATCCTATATCAAAAACTTGTATTTTGCTTGTTATAAAAACTAAAAAGCTAGATGAAGCAACCAAAAGTATGGTCGAGACAACCATAAAAGAGATATAATTAGTAAACTTTCTAAAAAAAGAACGTGAATTTTTCACTTTCCAAATGTCATTAAGTGCTTTTTCAATATTGCCAAGTATTTTCATAATACTCCACAAAAGAACTGCAACCCCAACTCCTGCTATGGCACCACCTTTTGTATTTTCTAAGTAATCTAAAGCAAAATTTTTAACCCATAAGAAAACCTCTTCGTGTCCTGACAATCTTTGCTGTAACTCCAGTTCAAGATTTTCACGAAATCCAAACCCTTTAGCTATTGCAAAAGCTAAAGCGACAAGTGGCACAACAGAGAGTAATGAATAATATGTTAAAGCAGAGGCTCTAACCATACAGTCATCGTTGTAAAAACGTCTGACGGCAAGTATAAACATTCTAACTATACGAATGAGGAAAAACTGTTTTTTTGGTTTTAGCTCACTGTTTAATCGCCATATATCTTTAGTAATATAGGCTTTTACTTTCTCTATTTGATATTTTATATTCAATTTATATTTAAAAATGTCAGCAAGTCTATAAGCCGGATTCTGTACCCAAAGGTGTCTGTCATTTATCTAAGATAATAGTCACCCATTATCTTTAGCAACCTACCCTTCTGAGCTGCATAAGCACCAAAACGAGCAGCTTTGTACACTAGGAACTCAGATATACATGGTCTTGCAACACGTCCAACGTACGGCTATTAAAGTCACCCTTAATACCGGTGAGCTCTTACCTCACCTTTTCACCCTTTCTTAGCAAGCTAAGTGGTTATTTTCTGTTACGTTTTAATTCTTTCACAAGAATCTTCCTATTAAGAAGAACGTTGCTCTTTGTTGTCCGGACTTTCCTCTCTTTCATAATCGAAACAGCGACAGACCGACTTGCTGAGTTATTACTCTATTCTAAATTGTTCATACTTTTCAACAGGAACTAAAAAAGCATTAGGATAACCTTGTCGTCTAACCTTATTTAATTCTTGCATAGCTACGCTACCATCAAATTCACCAACACAATAGCGATAAATACGATCATCCATATAATACTCTGCTACATTATCAAATTCTGAGAATTCATTTACATATACAGGAAAACGATATGCCGCTATCTGAACAGTATATAGTTTTCCAGCTATTGGACCAACCGCATTAGACGAAGGCTGATATTTACTTTTATCTAAAGTTATTTTTCGAGTATTTAGAACAAAAACATCATTAAAACCCATGTTTTTATATGTATCTAAATCTTTTGCTGCTTCTGAAAACGTATTATACCTACCAACAGTATATCTAACATAACCGTCATCACATTTGTACTCGTTTACCTTATCAACATCTCTAAAAAACTCAGGCTCACCAGGTGGCAAACGCAATGCCACAATCTGAATAGTATAATAAGGTGCTTCTATCGAAGTTACTGTTGTGATTTTTTTTGAAGTACGAAGATGGGATAGTTTATCAGCACTCACATTAGATACAAGTGTAAATGCCATAAATAACACCATACTTATTCTTAAGATTTTTGTCATAATTTCAATGTCTTGGTTAATAAATTATAACTATATAAGTTTATATTTTATTGTTTAATTTTCCAAACTACAATTTCAACCCTACGGTTTTCAAGATGCTGACTCTCCGTACATACAACTCCCCTCTTACACCTATTTGTTAAATATCTTTCTCCATATCCACGAGCGATTAAATTATCATTTGATACACCTTTTGATAATAAGTAATCTTTTGCAGTTTCTGCAATTTTTTGTGAATTATTAAGATTAGCCATCATAGAGCCTCTTACGTCAGAATGACCATTAAGTTTTATTACAACTTGTGGATTATTTAATAGATATGCAGCTACTTGATCTAAAGTAGAATAGCCATCTTCTAAAATATTTAATCCAACATATGGAATTTTAAGACCATCAATCTCATTCAATTCGCTCTCTTCAAATATAGGAGACAACTGTATTCCATTACGTGCATATGTATCAATATCTAAAATATTTATATCAGCTTTTACTTCTTTAAAACCATCTTTTATTGCAGATATATTAAACTCCTGTCCTTCTTTACGATATTCATCAGGAATTGGGATATTGAAACTTCCTTTATTATCAGTGCGGACTGTAAATATTGTAGCACCGGTAATTTTATCACTAAAAGTTATAGCTGTATTTTCTAATAAATTACCATTAAAAGTACTTACAACATAACTCTTAAAACTAGATGGGAACAGAGATAAATCAATTTTTGGTTCTTCAACAACTATAATTTCTTCTGGCTCCTCCTCCTTTAACTCTTCAATAATTTGCATTTCAGGAGGTAGCAGAATATCTTCATCTAATAGTCCTGCAATAGGCACAACTTCCTCCTCTTCAATAGCTTCTGGCTCAGGTGCAGTATAAACATAAAAGATAACATCACTTCCGTCACCAATTCGATTTGTCGAAAGAAATCCTTTTGTATTATCATTAGGGTCAATTACATAACCAAAGTCATCTTTATAAGAGTTATAAGGTTGTCCTAGGTTTGTAGCAGTTGACCAACTGTTATTTTTATACTCACTTTTAAATAAATCTAATCCTCCAAAACCAATATGTCCATCACTCGAGAAATAGAGCGTATTATCTTGACTTACAAAAGGGAAAATCTCATCTGCAAAAGAGTTGATTTTTGGACCTAGATTTCTCACATTTGTAAGAGTTCTATTAGGACGGATATCTGCTATCCATAAATCTTTGCCACCATAACCTCCTGGTCTATTTGAAACAAAAATAAGATGATTGCCATCAGGTGTTACAGCTGGGTGAGCATTATCAAAATCATTGCTGTTAATATTCAAATCAATCTCATCTACCCAATCTTCACCGTCAAATACAACTGAAAAAATCTTCAATTTATTATCACCACCTCTAACTCTAACAGTTTTAGTATAATACATAGTTTTCTCATCGGGTGAAAAAGAAATTGCTCCTACGTGAAAGTCAAATACTAAGTTTTTAGAAAATAGTCTTGTATTTGTAATCTCATCTCCTTCTAAATCTGAATAATATAAACTCAAGAAATTTCGTCCTTGTCTATCTGTTCTCTTGGCTTCACCTTCAGGAGAAGCTGATGAGTAAACAATTCCATCTTTATAATATTGTAACCCAAAAGATTGACCAAAAGTCATAATTTTTGAAGGGTTAACACGAACTGGCAAGAACTCATCGTGCTTCATTGCCCATTCACATGAACGAATTAATTCATCAATAAAGCCTATACGATCAGGATTTTCAGGTTTTGCTCTTTGGTATAAATCTATTGCACCCTCATAAAAACCAATTCCATGAGTTGCAGAAGCATATAAAAAGAGATCATAACCACGTAAGGCATCTTCGTGCTCATTAAGGATAGACCACGCTTCATCAACATTATTTAATTCATAGTAGCAATGAGCTACTTTAAGTTGATAATCTCTTGATAACTTAAATCCTCCCTCAGTTGCTTGATTATAAAACTGAAGAGCTTTATAGTATTCACCTCTATTATACTGTGTATCACCTCTACGCAAAAAAGCACCTTGCGCTTCTAAGAGAAGAGGTAACAGAATAAAAAAGAGGGTTAAAATTACAGTTCTAATTGATTTCATATCGTTAGATTTATTTATTGAAGGCTATCATTAAGTGTCTAAATAAATATTTATTTTTTAAAATTAATCACATTTTTTAATATATTAAAAAATCTCTACATTAATCTATTGTTATAGATGATTTTCGATTAAAAATACCTAATTGAACGCATTCCTGGACGTTTATAAAAGGTAAAGTCAAATTGCAACCCAATTTCATGCGAACCTGCGACTGCATGCTTATTAATTGGACTAAACGAATAATCTCCAGAATATCTAAATGTAAAGTTTCTATTAATAATATATTCAAT
>CAZHHH010000119.1:0-7607 GCA_964532085.1 uncultured Marinilabiliaceae bacterium | reverse complement strand
GCAGCAGGTTATTTAGTACGTCCTATTGAGCATGGTGCAAACATTGTTGTTCAAGCAGCTACAAAATGGATTGGTGGACACGGAACAAGCATTGGTGGTGTTATCGTTGATGCTGGTAATTTTAACTGGGGTAACGGTAAGTTTCCACAATTTACTGAACCATCAGAAGGCTATCACGGACTAAAATTCTGGGAAGTGTTTGGTGAAGATGGACCTTTTGGAAACATAGCATTCATCATCCGTGCACGTGTTGAAGGATTACGCGACCTTGGTGCAGCAGTTAGCCCATTTAACTCATTCCTTTTCTTGCAAGGATTAGAAACATTATCATTGAGAGTCCAAAGAACTGTTGACAATGCTCTTGAGCTGGCTAAATGGTTAGAAAAACATCCAAAAGTAGAGGAAGTTATCTATCCAGGTCTAGAATCAAATCAATATCATGAGTTAGCAAAAAAATATTTGCAAAATGGATTTGGTGGTGTTCTTTCATTCAAAGTTAAAGGTGGAAAAGAGGCAGGCGATACAGTTATCAATAACCTTGAATTAATAAGCCACTTGGCAAATGTTGGAGATACCAAAACATTGATAATTCATCCTGCATCAACAACTCATGAACAACTTTCAGAAGCTGAGCAATTAGCAGCAGGCGTTGTTCCTGGATTGTTAAGACTTTCAGCAGGTATAGAACATATTGAAGATATAAAAGCCGATTTAGAACAAGCTTTTAGCAAGATATAAATTTATTTTCAAACTTAATTTAACTTATGAAGAGCTGTCTTTACGAATGTTTAGACAGCTTTTTGTTTTACTAATATCTTCTAAAAATCATAAACAGTAACAGAAATGCCAACTGAAATTAATTCAGATTTTATAAGCTTTTCAATCTTATCCCAATCACCACCAGCAAGTCCTGAGCCAAAACGTGGTGCGTGAATCGATGCATTTAGCTCTTTTGCTTTTAATGCAACTTTTTTTAAGCATTCTGCAACCGCTTCATATCGAATTGGTGGAACGCTGTTTATAGGAACTATATCGTGTTGAGCAATCATATTGGCAACCCACAAATCATCCTCAACTTGAACAAATTGCACTTCACCCAATTCGAAATTTTCATTACTTTTAAACCAATTGAGATATCCCTCTTCGGGCTTAGACCACCTGTTAGATAATGCAAGCACAAACCCTCGTCCCCATCCACCAATATCATTACATACGTGAATGATTATTTTATTGCCTTCTCCAATTGGATTCGTTGCATCACCTTTTATATAAACTAATTTTGACATAGATATTTATATTTGAATTATTATTACTAAAATATAAGATATTATTTTTAATATTGGAGTAAATCAAACTAATATTAATAAAATGGATTTTAGAGATAGGGTTTTTATGGCAGTTGCCGAAAATTTAAACTTTTCAAAAGCAGCAAAAGAGTTATTCATAAGTCAACCTGCAGTAACAAAACATATTAAGGAACTTGAAACAACTCTAAACACACCACTATTCACAAGAAAAGGAAACAGAGTTCAACTTACCAAAGCTGGTTTATTGGTCTATAGTCAGTATAAACAGATAAAAAATAAATATGACGAACTCTCTTTTGAAATTGGTCGATTAGAAGATAAACATAGAGGTGTACTTAAAATTGGGGCAAGTTCTACAATTGCCCAATACTACATACCTAATATTTTAGCATTGTTCAATCTAAAATATCCCGATATAAAACTCACTCTCTTTAATGGGAATTCTTTTGATATGGAGCAAAAACTTCTGAAAAATGAAATTGATTTAGCTTTAGTAGAAAATTATTCTTCAAATAAAGATATAAAATACCTATCATTTGAAAATGATGAGATAGTTGCAATTGTTGGAAAAAACAGCCCACTATTCAAGCGAAGAAATATTAGATTTGAAGAGCTGACTCAATTTCCATTGGTACTGCGTGAAAAAGGTTCGGGAACACTAGAATACATTGAAGAAGAATTAAATAACAAAAATATTGATATATCAGCACTAAATGTTTTCATCTATTTAGGCAGTACTGAAAGTATAAAAAACTTCTTAATAGATTTTAATGGAATTGGTTTAGTTTCTAACAAATCAATAACAAAAGAGATAGAATTAAATCTATTAAGAAAGATTGAAATCGATGATTTTAAATTAAAAAGAAAATTCAGAACAGCCGTTTTACACGGACATCAAACTTCATTAATTGAGCTGTTTCTTAATTTTTTAAACTCTAGTACATCATAACTTAAGGTTATTAGCAATAATAAAATAGTATTTCCAAAACTAATAACTAAATTATAATTTTGTACTATTAATTTATAAAAGTACAAATGAGAAACATAATATTTATCATACTTATTATAATTTGTCTTACACCAATAGTATCGCCTGGCATAGCACTTATTTTAGGTATTTTATCATCATTATTAAAATTACAAAATAGCTCTATATCAAAATATCGTTCATTACTACTTCAAGCATCAATAGTGTTAATGGGCTTTGGTATGAACTTATCAGAAGTTATCAAAACTTCACAAAATGGATTTTATATCACTGTTATATCTGTTTTCGGAACTTTAGCTATTGGAATTTTACTTGGAAAAATATTAAAAGTAGATAAAACAACTTCTCTTTTAATATCCTCAGGAACGGCTATATGTGGCGGAAGTGCAATAGCTGCTGTATCACCCATTCTTAATGCGAAAGATTATCAAATATCTTTTTCTATGGTGGTTGTTTTTGCACTAAATGCAATTGCACTATTTATATTTCCTGCAATTGGAAAATTTTTTAATTTGGGGCAAGAAGAATTTGGATTATGGGCGGCAATCGCAATTCACGACACAAGTTCTGTGATTGGTGCTGGCGCTAATTATGGAGAATCAGCTTTAAAAGTAGCAACAATTGTAAAATTAACTCGTGCTCTTTGGATAATCCCTATTTCATTGTTATTTGCATTAAAAAACAGAACAGCAAAAAAGGAAGTAAAAATTCCTTGGTTTATATTCTTATTTATAATTGCCATTATCATAGCACATTTAACACCATCATTAAATATTTATCATTCATTTTTAGACAAAATAGGTAAACAAATAATGATAGTTGCCATCTTCTTGATAGGAAGTAGTTTATCAATAAATCAATTGAAAGAGACAGGCAGTAAAAGTTTTATACACGGAATTATCTTGTGGATGTTTATCTCTGTCTTCTCTTTTATATTTTTATTTTACTAAAATAAAATTAGTTTTATAATCATTTTAATTAACCGCAAAGAGGGCACAAAGAAATAATTTATTCTTTCTTTACGATAAAAAAAATTCTACTCAGCCTTTGAATATTTTTTATTAACCCACCAGTAAAGAGGTGGAATTATGAATGGTGTAAATATTAAAGTGCTTGTCAAACCACCAATAATAACCGTAGCTAATGGTCGCTGAACGTCAGAACCAATTCCGCTTGATGTAGCAGCTGGAACGAGTCCGAAAATTGCTAAAACAAGAATTGTCAATACTGCTCTAAGTTGTTTTTTAGACGTATCACTAATTAATGATTCTGTAATATTATGTCGCAAAGATGCTCGATTTAGTGCAGAGACAATAAGAACTCCTGCCATTACTGAAATACCAAAAATAGAGACAAAACCAACTCCGGCAGAAACGTTAAAATAAAATCCTCTTAGAAGTAGTGCTATAATTCCACCTGCCATTGCAAACACTACACAACTCATAGTTATCAAGCTATGGCTAAAGTTTTTATAGAGCATAAACAAGAATACAAAAACAATTACCATAGTAAGAGGAATTGTAAACGCCAACTGTTTCCCTGCACGTTCTAAGTTTTCATACTGACCTCCATAAACGACTTCATAACCTTTGGGAATATCAACTTGACTTTCTATTTTCTCTTGCAGTTCTCGTACAAATCCACCTTGGTCTCGCCCTCTGATATTTGTTCGTAAAGTAACTTCACGCTTGTTATTATATCTGTAAATATTAGTTTGCCCTTCTTCAAAACCAATCTGTGCCAACTGTTCCATAGGAATTAAAGCTCCGCTAACACTTGGCACAAGCATCTTTTTAATCTCATCAATGCTGTTTCGATAATCAGGCAAATAACGCACAATTATATCATATCGTTTCGCACCGTCATAAAGAACCGATACCTCTCGCCCACCGATAGCTGCTTCAATCATATTCTGAACATCAGCAACATTAATTCCATAACGTGCTGTTTGTTCTCTATCAATTCTGATTGTCAACTGGTCTTGAACTCCTTCTTGCTCAATATCAACGCCCTCACTTCCTTCCATTTCACGAACGATATCAGCCACTTGCTCAATTTTATCACGCATAAGAACCAAATCATCGCCAATAAGCGAAACAGCTAAATCTGCAGCACTTCCGGTTACAATCTCCATAACTTGGTCAATTATTGGCTGTCCGGCGGTAAAACTAACACTTGGCAACTCTGCTTCTAAGTTTTTACTTATCAACTGCACCAACTCATTTTTAGAGATAGTATCACTCCATAAATGATAATCCTTTAGACCAATCAATATCTCATTTCTGTTTGCGGGAAATGGGTCTGTTCCATCATCATTTCGTCCTGTTTGAGTGATTATATAATCAACTTGTGGATATTGTGAAATAATTTGCCTAATTTTTGGTGCATATTCTGCATTTTCTTGAATTGTTATACCAACAGGAAAATTTCCTCTAAAAAATATAGAGCCTTCATCTAATTCTGGTAAAAACTCCATTCCCAAACGAGCACCAAAACCCACCAAAATAACTACAACTCCAAAACCCATGATAACAGCTTTTTTATAATGTTTCAAAAGTTTTTCTACTATCTTCTCATATCTATTCTCTAAGAAAACAAACACTCTGTTCTCTCTCACTTTTACAGGTTTTTCAATATCTGCAAGAGCTTTATTATATGCAAAAGAGATTAAAACCGGTATAAAAGTTAAAGCTGCAACCATAGAGCCAATCACGGCAAATGCTAATGTTAAAGCCATTGGTGTAAAAAGTTTTCCTTCAACTCTTGTCATTAATAGAATTGGCAAGTAAGCCAAAACAATAATTGTTACTGAAAAGAAAATTTCACGTCCCACCTCTTGAGCTGATAACAATGTAAGATGCACAATTCCACCTTTTTTCTGTTCTGGTTTTGCTGTCCGATAGGTCCGAATCAAATGTTCGGCCATAACTACAGCACCATCTACAATAATTCCAAAATCAATAGCACCCAAAGAGAGCAAATTAGCAGGAATGCCTGTAAATTGCATTATTATAAATGCAAAAAGCAATGAAAAAGGGATAGTTATGGCAACTATAACCGCACTCCTTATACTTCCTAAAAACAGAACAAGTATGATAATCACAATACTTACTCCCTCAAAAAGTGTGGTACCAACGGTTTTTAATGAGTGATTTATTAAAAAACTTCTATCATAAAGAGTTTTAATAGTTACACCTTCAGGAAGTTCATTTTCTTCTAAATCTTTGATGCGTTGTTTAAGTTCGACTAAAACCTCACTGGGGTTTTCATATTTTCTAAGTAAAATAATCCCCTCAACACCATTATCAACATCAATATTTTCATCGGGTATTGAATATCCTAAAACTCCACTTGGTGGCGGTGGTGCAATTTCAACACTACCAATATCTTTTATAAAAATTGGCACTCCGTTTACTGCTTTTAGAACAATATTGCCAATATCTTTTTCGTGTTTGACAACCCCAATTCCTCTAACAGCAAAACCTTGACCACCTCGTTCAATTACATTTCCACCACTGTTTATATTATTAGTTTCAACTGCCTCCTCAACATCGGCAATTGTAAGTTCATATTTTTGAAGTTTTATAGGGTCAACTAAAATATGATACTGCTTTAACGGACCACCAAAAGTTGTAACATCCGCCACACCATCAGTTTGGAGGAGATAAGGCTCAATTACCCAATCTTGCAAATCTCTTATCTCCATTGGTGTATATGACGATGGCGCTTCAACCACATATCTAAATATCTCACCTACTGCAGTAGTTAATGGTGCCAACTCTGTATAAACACCATCAGGCAGTTCAACAGTTGACAGCTGCTCCATAACCTGCTGACGAGCAAAATAATCATCAGTTCCATCCTTAAAAGTTAATTGAACCACCGAAAGACCAAAAATTGTTCTGCTTCGTCTGTCCAAAACGTTTGGTGTATTTTGAACCGCACGCTCAATGGGAATGGTCACTTGTTGCTCAACCTCCTCAGCCGCTCGTCCTTGATATTGTGCAACAATAATTACATTTGTATCTGCAATATCCGGATAAGCTTCAATTTGTAATTTTGTAAAACTATAATAACCCGCAAGCATAAAAAGTATGCTTAGAGCTACAATTAACCATCGATTTCTTAATGAAAATATAAGAATGTTTTTAATCATAATTTACCACTGATTTACAGAATGTGTAACAATCATACCACCACTGTAATGTTTTCTAATTTCTGAAATAGCTGCTTTAACTTTCTCTTCCTCATCAATAAAAGTAATCACCATTGGTGTTTCATCAAAAGAAAAATGACGAGCGGGCTGTTTTAAAACTTGATTTTGCCCAAATCCTGAATGTCCTGTAAAAGATGTTGCACCTGAAATTCCCATTTTCAATAGCTCACGCATAATAAAAATATGAAGTGGTCGCATATCTTTTAATTTATCTTTATCTAAAAATATTTGAGCTTGTAGTAACATAATTTTTAATTTTAAAATCCGAAAGAGAGTCCTTTTAGTTGCATAACACCTTTTATTACAACCTCATCATCTTCTTCTAAACCATTAACAACAACTACTCTATCGCCTAATTGCTGTCCGATTTCAACTTCACGTCTTTCAAAAATATTGTTTTCTTTTCTCACAAAAACATAATGTTTACCTTGAAGTGTTACAAATGCATATTCATTTAGTGTGGAGAGATCTTCTCCCTTTAATTCAAAAGTAACATCTGCAAACATTCCTGTTTTTATCTGTTTATCTTTATTATCAACTCTTACACGCACTTTTAACATTCGAGTTTCACTATCAATTATATCAGAAATTGCTTCAGCTACACCAATAAACTCACTGTCTGAATAAGCTGCAAATTTAATTTTAACCTCTTCTCCAACAGCAATATTTTTAATCTGATTTTCAGGTAAATCGCAGATTAAATAAGCAATTCCACTTTTAGCATTTTGCAAAGTAGTAATATCAAAACCTGCAGCAAGCATAACAGCCTCTTTCTCGGCAATCTCTATTTTAATATTATCTAAAGATGATTTTGTATTTGCTAACTCCACCTCAGCTTCTAAAAGCTCTTGACCTGTTGCAGCACCGTGTTTATGCAACTCTTGTATGCGTTCAAACTCTCGCTTTTTTTGTTGTAAACCAACACTGCTAATAACCTTCTCTTCAACTCTTAATTGATTTAAAGCTGAATATGTCGATGAAAGCTCTGAATCGCTGAATAATACTATGTTATTTGAGTTAGAAGAACTATGGACAGATGCAGTAACATGACCACCAAAAGAGACTTTTGCACTTACATCATCACTACTGATTTTTT
>CAZHHH010000118.1:0-7661 GCA_964532085.1 uncultured Marinilabiliaceae bacterium | reverse complement strand
TAAAATTATAATAAATATAAAATTTTAGCGTTTCATTTTCATAAGTGTCCAATTAACTGACATTATATGAAAAGAAAAATTTACAAAAAGTTACTTTCTGATAACATTGAAAACCTAAGCGAGCATTATCAAAATATGGTGCTAGGTTTGTCCGATTCAGAATTAAAAAAGATAACACCTAGTCCTAAATATGGCTCTAAGGTATATTTATCGAGGATTAAAAGTCAATATTATGTTGATTCAAGTTTTGAATGAATTACTTATAAAAATTATTTTTGAAAGAGTGGAATTCTCCTTGTCTTAATATAATCCTTTTCCATGAAGAGATTAAAAAACCTAATCCATAACCAAATAGTTGTGTATATGTAGCTATTATTGCATAAAAAGCTGTCTTAATCTCTTTAGTATAAAGCAAAGCATCAAAAAATATTACTCCCCAAATCAATGGAAATAGTAGAGCTGCTTCAGAAGCAAAAAATGAAATAAGTAATAAAAATATATTTCCAATAAGAAATAGCGATGGCAATGTATGCACAAACTTTAAGGTTTTTGGATGTCTAAATTCTAAATTAATTCGTGCAACACCTGAATTAAAAACTTGTTTGAAAAAGGATTTAAAAGTGTTTCTTCTTTTGTGATAAACAAAAGCATCTTTTAGAAGTTTTGTGGTATATCCTGCAGATAGGAGTCGCATACTAAAGTCCAAATCTTCACCAAATCTCATTTCAGAGAATCCATTAATCGTATTAAAAACATCTCTTTTAACTCCAAGATTAAAACTTCTTGGATAAAATTTATCCAACTTCTCTTTACCTCCTCTAATTCCACCAGTTGTGAGAACACTGCTCATTGCATATCCAATAGATTTTTGTATTGTGTTAAAATCTTTATGTGCTTTATCAGGTCCACCAAAACAATCAAAGTTAGAAAGAGTGATATGTTGATTTACGATTTCTAAATAATCATTGGGTAATAAACAGTCTGAATCTAAGAAAATATACCATTCAGAATTGCTATGCTCAAGGGCTTTATTTCTAGCCATTCCAGGTCCAGCATTTTCTTGATAGATATATTTTATCGATAATTTATCAGAATATTTGTCAGCAATATCTTTACAAGGTTTGTCCGAGCCGTCATCTACAACTAGAATATCGAACTGTTTAAAACTTTGTGTAACCAAAGTCTCAAGTAGTTCATCTAGTTCATCACCTCTATTGTAAACGGGAATTATAAAAGAATATTTGTTCATATTATTAAAAATAGTGATGTGAAAATATACAAAATATCAATATAAGTACCCATTTATTGTTGAAAAGTATACAAATGACTTTATTAAAAAGTTTTTTTATTTCAAAATGTTAATAAACAATAATTAATCAAATTATTTTATTATTTACTTAAAATCTTTAAAAAATATTGGCAAATTTGTACGGATTATGTTTTTTTGAAACAGAAATATTTGAAAAATATAACTATTATTAAAATAACAACAATAAATAAATAAGAATAAAAATGATTAAAAAAAGTCCACTTCAGATTGCTCGTGAACAATATGTTCCAAAGCTTCCGAAAGCTTTAAAAGGAAATGTAAAGATTGTAGAAGGTGAAAAAACTGTTTCAGTTGCAGACCAAGAAGATATTAAAAATATGTTTCCTAATACTTATGGTTTACCAGTTATTAGATTTGAAGAAACAGACTCTTCAACAGACTATGATGCTGTTAATGTAGGAGTAATTTTATCTGGTGGTCAAGCACCAGGTGGTCATAACGTTATTTCAGGTCTTTTTGATGGATTGAAAAAATGTAATCCTGATAGCAAGTTATATGGATTTTTAGGTGGTCCATCAGGTCTTGTTGATAATGAGTATATTGATATTACATCTGATATTATCGACGAATATAGAAATACAGGTGGTTTTGATATCATCGGTTCTGGGAGAACAAAGCTTGAAGAAACTTCGCAATTTGACCAAGTTAAAGCAAACTGTGAAAAGTTGAATGTTAAAGCTATTGTTATTATTGGAGGAGATGATTCAAACACAAATGCTTGTGTTTTAGCTGAGTATTTTGCTTCAATTGGTAGTGATATTCAGGTGATTGGTGCTCCAAAAACTATTGACGGTGACTTGAAAAATGAGGTTGTTGAAACTTCTTTTGGTTTTGATACAGCTTGTAAAGTATATAGCGAGTTAATTGGTAACATTCAGCGTGATGCAAATTCTGCTAAAAAATATTATCATTTTATCAGATTAATGGGACGTTCAGCTTCTCATATCGCTCTTGAGTGTGCTTTATCTACTCAGCCAAATATCACAATTATTTCTGAAGAGGTAGAGAAGAAAGAGATGACTCTTGACCAAGTGGTTGAGTATATTTCTGATATAATTGCAAAGAGAGCAGAAAAAGGTTTCAACTTTGGTTCAATCTTGATTCCAGAAGGTGTTGTAGAGTTTATACCTGCAATCAAAAAATTAATTTCAGAGTTAAACGATCTACTTTCTAAATATGAAGATGAGATAAAAGATATTGAAAGCGATGCAGCTAAAAGAGAGTTTGTAGCTTCAAAATTATCAGAGGCTTCAGCTAAAGAATTTGGTGGTTTGCCAGATTCATTCGCAAATCAATTAATGGAAGATAGAGATCCACACGGAAACGTTCAAGTTTCTAGGATTGAAACAGAAAAGCTGTTGATTGATATGGTAGATGCAAAACTAAAATCAATGAAAGAAGCAGGTAAGTATGTTGGTGAGTTTTCAGGTTTAGGACATTTCTTCGGATATGAAGGAAGATGTGCTGCTCCTTCAAACTTTGATGCTGACTATTGCTATGCATTAGGTAATACAGCTTCACTTCTTATTTCAGAAGGTAAAACAGGATATATGGCATCTGTGAAAAATCTTACAAAATCATCAGATGAGTGGTTACCAGGTGGTGCACCAATTACAATGATGATGAATATGGAAAGACGTCATGGAGAAATGAAGCCTGTTATTCAAAAAGCTTTAGTAGAGTTAGATGGTAATCCATTTAAAGAGCTGGTTAAAAATCGCGAAGAGTGGGCTATGACAACAAGCTATATTTACCCTGGACCAATTCAATATTTTGGACCTGCAGAAGTAGCTGACGTTACTACTCAAACTCTAATTTTAGAGCAGCAAGGAAAATAATTATTTGATAATATATTTTAAAAAGCGATTGTTTTTAAAGCAATCGCTTTTTTGTTGAACAAAACTATTGTATTATCTTTATTTGATAAAATAGTTATTAATGAAATCATTTCTGAAAATATTTATAATAAATTTCATATTGCTTTTAGCTGCTTGTGAGTCTTTTATTGATATGACCTTAGAAGGAAATGGCAAAGTGGAGACAAGTAGTAGGAATATTGATGAAAAATTTAATTCTATATCTTTAAGAGAAGATTTTGATTTAGAGTTATATCAGTATAATAAAGATTCAATATCAGTTATTGCTGAATATAATTTAATTCCTTTTATAAATGTTCATGTAAAAGATGAGAGATTAATAATTAGAAATAATGAAAATAAGAAGTTCTTAACTAATTATAGAGTGATTCTTAAATTATACCTTAAGGAACTATCTTATATTGAAAATTTGTATCAGGGTAGAATAACTGCTGATTCATTAAATTTAAAAAGTTTAACATTATATCAGAGTGAAAAAGGCTTGATGAAAATTAATTATTTATCTGCTAAAAACATTGCTGTGCAGCAGTATAATAGAAATGATATTTTCTTAAATGGTGATTTTAATAATGTTAAAATTGAGCAGTCTGGAAGTGGTGATTTGGTCATTAAAGGGTCGTCATTTAAGACTTCTGTTAGTCAAAATGGGTCGGGTATAATAAATTTATATAACCTAAATTCATCCTTACTAAATATAGTTCAAGATGGGTCAGGTATTGCATATTGCTCTGTAGATAGTATCTTTGATGTTGAAATTATAGGTGGTGGGAGAGTCTTTTATAAAGGAAATCCTCAAATAAATTCAAAATTGAGCAACGAAAATTACTTAATCAAAGAGTACAATTAAATACAACCACAAACTAGACCATCTGCCAATGAATCTAATGCGTCTTCAACAGCTTTTTGTTCATCATCTGTTCCTATACATTTATTGCATACTGGTAAATTAACTTGCTTATTGTATTCATATTTGTTTTCTTCTAAAGAATTATTGCAAATAAAACAATTTTTCTTTAGAGAGTTATTTTCTTTATCCATTTTATTATCTTTAATGTTAAGTACAAAAGTAATTTATAGTTTTTGATATATTTATATTTTTAACATTAATAAACATCTTAATATCTTGAAAAACAAACCTGATTTTTATAATCAAATATTCTCAGATGAAGAAAAATGGATTATATCTCTGTTTTTTAGAGAATCTACTCAAAAATGGAGTGATGAAATAGGGAGTGCAAAAGATGCTTTTAATTTTGCTACACGCCAGGGGTTGGGCTCTTTGCTATATCTGAATGAAGCTTCTGAAACGATGTCAAATGAGATAATTAATTATCTAAAATCATCTTATATTTCACAATTATCAAGAAATGTTGCTCTTCAATCTGTAGCAGATGATGTTGTAAATAAACTTCAAAAAATAGGTGTACTCTCAGTATTATTGAAGGGCAACTATCTAATACGAGACATATATCCAGACTCAGCAATGCGATTTATGTCAGATATAGATATTTTAATTCCAGAAAATAAAAGTAAAGAGGCCTTTTTACTGTTTGGCTCTGAGAGTGAATTTGAAAAAAGAGATAAATTGGGGCACCATTTACCAACTATTAAATATAATGGCGTTTTTGTTGAGATACACACTGCACTTATAGATTTAAATCTGAAGTACACAATGCCTATGGATGTGGTTTGGGAGTCAATAAGTGAAGATAAAAATGGTTTGTTGTCACTTAATCCAATTCATCTATTTGTTTATCAAATTTTGCATATTTATTATAGTTATCGTTTAGGAACCTGTCGTTTAGGTTGGTTTTATGATTTAAAGTTGATAATTAAATATTATAAACTTGATATTGATAGTGAAGAGATAGCTGAATTTGTAAAGAAAAATAATTTTGAGGAGCCTTATAATTTAATTATTAATTATTATAAAGTGTTGATAGATAGGTTTGTAGTGAGTGCAAAAGAGGCTGTATATATTTTAAAGTTGCATAATGTTATAATCGGCGAAAAGGATAGTAGTGATATAAAATTAGGCTATAGTATTGCTCTAGAGCGTCTGCGTTATTCAAAATCAATAAAACATAAATTTATATTTTTAAAATATATCCTGACCGTTGATAAAGGCAATGAAAAAATAGGCTTTTTTAAGAGATTGATTTACATCCTGAATAATATTTTTAAAGTACTCTTTAGAAAATAAAAGTTACCTTTTTCTATTGTTTAATAGAAAATCATTTTAATTCATTAATTTTGCAAATTAAATTATATAAAAGATAATCGATGAAAGATACATCAATCATATTTGGTATACGTTCTGTTATTGAAGCTATAGAAAACGACAGAAATATTGACAGAGTATTAATAAAACGAGGCTTACAAGGTGAACTTTTTTTGGAGTTAAAAAAATTAATAGATAAAAATAGAATTCCTTTTCAAAATGTTCCAGTTGAGCGTATAAATCGTGTAGTGAACAAGAATCACCAGGGTGTGATTGCTTATATTTCACCTGTTGAGTATCAAGATTTTCATAAGGTTTATGATAAAGTTGAGGCAACTGGTAAAATTCCTCGTTTTTTGATGTTAGATGGTCTTACTGATGTTCGAAATTTTGGAGCAATAGCAAGAACTGCAGAGTGTGCTGGTTTTGATGCTATTGTTGTGCCAGAAAAAGGTAGTGCGCCATTAAGTAGTGATGCTATCAAAACTTCTGCAGGAGCTCTTTTTAATATTCCTGTTTGTAAAGCATCAAATTTGTGGTATATACTTAAATATTTGAAAGAGAAATCATTTTTAATTGTTGCAGCATCTGAAAAAGCTGAAACAAAATATACAGAAGTTGATTATTCATCACCAGTTATTTTGGTTATGGGCTCAGAGGATAAAGGAATTTCAACACAAGTACAGAAGCTAGTTGATAAGAATGTATCGATACCAATTAAAGGAACTATCTCTTCATTAAATGTCTCAGTTGCAGCAGGAATTTTGATGTATGAGATTGTGAAACAGTGATTTTCTTACAATAAATTTCTCTCTCTTATATAGATATTGTTTATCAATAAACATAGGAGTTACAGTTTTAGTTAACATCTCATTGATTATATTAACTTAATGATAATGACAAAAATATAGAAGTAATTAATAAATTATTTGTAAATTGTGATGATGAAATGAAATATATTTTAAATAAATAGAGCAAAATAGAATTATATTTTAGTTGAAAAAGTTCTTTAATTTATAATTCATTTATGTGTTACTTAATTAATTTCTCATGACAAATAAGGAGAGAGTGCATAAAACACTCGGTCAGGAACTTACTGACAGAGTCCCTTTTTTTTATTGGGGAGTACCTGAATTTACTGAAAAAATGATGTCGCATCTCGGTTTTTCTTCACGCGACCAATTGTTAGACTTTCTAGATGTTGATTTTAGATGGATTGAACCAAACTATATTGGGCCATCTCTATCAGTTTCAGAAAAAAAGAAGAGAGATATTTGGGGGGTTGAGTATACATTGGTCGGAACTGGAAATAAGAAGAGTTGGAAGGTATCAAAATCACCTTTACAAGGTATTACTGACTCATCTGTTTTAGCCGATTATAATTGGCCAACAGTTGATTTGTTCGATTTCTCAGTTTTAGATGAACAAATTAAAAAGTACAGCAATTATGCAATAATGACAGCGCCGGGATATTCTTCACCTGGATTATTTCGAATAATACAAAGATTAGTTGGATATGATGACTATCTAGATGTTATGGTCTATCATTCAAAGTTTTTTAACGCTCTTGTTGATTATGTTTCTGAATTTTATGTAAATTTTATAGAGTCCTTTTTTGAAGTTGCTGGTGATAGAGTAGATTTTATAAGGCTTTCGGATAATTTTGGTTCTAAAGATGGCTTGATAGTAACAAATGAAACTTGGCAAGAGATTGTTAAACCAGTTTATGAAAGATATTTAGAAATTCCACAAAAATTAAAAGTTAAAGTATATATGCATAGTTGTGGAGGCGTAAGGAAACTTTTACCTGAGTTTATCAGTATAGGTGCAGATGTTTTAGATCCTATTCAGACACGTGCAGCAGGAATGTCTCCTGAAGGCTTGAAAAAAGATTTTGGACGACTTATCTCTTTTAGTGGTGGAATTGATGAGGAAGAATTATTGCGTAAAGGAACGCCAGAGATGGTTAAAAAAGGTGTTCACGATTTATTGGAAATAATGGCTCCTGAAGGAGGATTTATCTTAGGTCCATCAGACAAGTTTGTTCTTGAAACACCTATTGATAATGTTTTAGCGATGTATGAAGCTGCAAAAGAGTGGAAAAATAAAAGGTAGAAATAACGATTAAATTATATATTAAATAAAAAAAATGAATTCAAAAATTATTTTATCAGTAGTGCTAGTAACATCATTGATGTTTTCGTGTAATTTAAAACAAAAGCCATCAGGAACT
>CAZHHH010000117.1:0-7947 GCA_964532085.1 uncultured Marinilabiliaceae bacterium | reverse complement strand
ACCTCTTTGGCGTTGACCTAAACGAAGAATCTGTTGACATAGCCAAGCTGAGCCTATGGCTACGCACCGCACGCCCCCACCGAAAACTAAACGACCTGAGCAACAACCTAAAATGCGGAAACTCACTCATAGACGACCCCGAAATTGCAGGCGACAAAGCATTTAATTGGGAAAAAGAGTTCCCACAAGTATTTGAAAAAGGTGGCTTTGATGTGGTAATTGGGAATCCGCCGTATGGGGCGAAATTAGATAAAGAAACACAAAATTATCTTAATACAAAATATATTAAAGGTGGTTCTGAAACTGTAATTTCTTTTTCTAAATTATCTTATGATTTATTATTAAAAGATAAAGGCTTATTTGGATTTATTGTTCCAAAAGCATTTACTTTTTCTTCAAATTATAAATCAATCCGTGAATATTTAGTAAATGACATTTTTGAAATTGTTGATTGTCAAAAAGTTTGGTCTGAAGTTTTATTAGAACAAGTGATTTTTATGTTTCAAAAAAACAAATCAACTGATTTTTATAATTCAAGTGTTTTAAAGTCAAAAGTTATAAATAAAGTTGGAGAAATTGATAAAAAAACATTTTCCGAATTCGAATTTTTCTTAAATAACATTTCAAATAAAGAATTATTAATAGGACAAAAAGTTAATAGTTCAAAACAATATATTAATGATATTGCAAATAACTCAAGAGGTGGAATGTTTCAAAGACATATTGTAGATGATGGGAATTTAAAGGTATTAGGTGGTGCAGAAATACAAAGAGAAGGTATTGTAAAAGTAAGAGGATATGTAAAAAAAGAAGATATCAAAAATTATCCAAGGTCAATAATTAATAAAAATTCAATATTAGTTCAAAACATAGTAGCTCATATTCAAAATCCTTTTAATCACATAAAAATAACAGCTTGCTATCCTGAGAATAGAGATTATTTTATTTTAGATACTATAAATCAAATTACATTTAAAGATGAGTACAATGCAAAAATTTATTGGTTTTTGCTTAATTCTAAATTAATAAATTGGTATGCATATAGATTTATTTATGGCAAAGCAATTCGAACAATGCATTTTGATAATGCAGTTACTTCAAAAATTCCATTACCCCTAAATTTGAGTCAACAACCCTTCATCGAAAAAGCAGATTTAATGTTGAATTTACATAAAGATTTACAATCCATAGTTTCCAAATTTTTGGCATTGTTAGAATCAGAGTTAGGTTTAGAGCGAGTAAGTAAAAAAATGCAAGATTGGTATCTCTTATCCTTTGGCGAATTTACTGCCGAGCTTAAAAAGCAAAAAATAGACCTATCACTCGCCCAAAAATCCGAATGGATGGACTTCTTCGAAGCCGAAAAAGCCAAAGCCACCACCATAAAATCCGAAATAGACCAAACCGATGCTGAAATTGACCAAATGGTGTATGAATTGTATGGGTTGACGGATGAGGAGATTGCGATTGTGGAGGGGGATAATTAATGGTTGTATATAGCGGTCGCCCACGTAGGGGCGCCCCTACGTGGGCGACCGCTATATACAAACGTGGACATCGTTCATTTACAATTGTTGGACATATTGTAAAATTACCCTCTCGCCATAGGCGAGACACGGCGAAGTGAATTGTATTAAAAAATCAAAATTAAAAAATTGATATGGCATAATCTCAAAATTATTTCGTAGATTTGAGATAAGTATTAAAACCCTATATAAATAGAAAAATGCCCAAATTTTATGACATTACAGAATGGAATGAAAAGCCTTGGTTTCAAACTGGTGGAACTCGAAGTAAGGTAATTGTAGAAAATCCCAGCACAGGCGACGATTATTATTTTAAATCATCTTTAAAAAAGGAAAAGATAGATTATAAATATGAATTTTGGTCAGAGATTATTGCAAGTAAGGTTGGAACACTTTTAGGATTCGATATGTTACGTTATGATATTGCATACAATCGTGGAGAAATTGGTTGCCTCTCAAAATCAATGGTTACAGAAGGTAAAAATAAATTAACTGAAGGAATAAGTTATTTAACAGGGTATAATACTAACTATAATCCTAAAGATAAAAGTTCTAAAAAATTATATACATTTGATTTTATACGTAAAACACTTGAGCATTTTCAATTCAATCATTATATTAGAAATATTATTGAAATAATAATTCTAGATAGTATAATTGGCAATGGAGATAGACATCAAGAAAATTGGGGTATAATTACTGATTATAAGGAGGTTATTAAAACATTTAAAGATACTCCTAAAAGTAAATATAAAAGCAGTTTAAAAAAAATATTAAAATTGATATTTGTTAAATTCAAAGTAGAGCGAGTAGAAAAAGAACAATTTAATAAAGAGATTAATTTAAAAATGCTCGGGAAATTTTCTCCAATTTATGATAGTGGAAGTAGTTTAGGTCGTGAGTTTGACGATGGAAAAGTTAAACAGATGCTTACCGATAATTTAATGATTGAAGCATATATTCGTAAAGGAGTTTCGGAAATTCATTGGGAGGGTAATAAACTTAATCATATTGATTTAATTGAAAAGATAAAGCTACTCTATCCTGATATTGTGAGAGATATAATTTCAAAAGTTGAAAAAAATATTCAAAAGAGAAAATAGAAAAATGTGTTTTTGATATCGATAAAAAGTTACCATCTGAATTAAAACAATTTAAACTACCTAAATATAGGAAAGAGTTTATTACAAAATTAATAACTTTGCGTGTTGAAAATTTATTAAATATAAAAACAGAACAGTGAGAGCAATAGCAAAAATATATTTATCTTGGCGAAAAGGAAAAGGAAGTCGTCGTATGGTTGTCGGTGAAATTTTAAAAAATGCTACCGAAGGAGTTCGCTTTCGCTATTATCCTGAAGCTATTCCCAAAGCTCAAAAAGAGGGATTTACTCCTTATGTTGATTTTCCTGATATCTCAAAAATATATACCGAAAATGTATTAGATATTTTTGGACAAAGACTTATTAAAGCAGAGCGTCCTGATATTCAAAAATATCTTGATTTTTGGGATATTGATTTAAATTATCAAGATGATAAATATTACTTATTAGCATATACACAAGGTATGTTATCAACTGATAATTTCGAGTTTTTAGCTGAGTTTCACCCTATCAAAGAGCTTCAATTTGTAAGTGAAATTTGTGGTTTATCTCATTATAAAGTTGAATCAGGCTCCTTACAAGTTGGGGATTTTCTATCGTATGAATTAGAGAATAATAATCCAAACGATAGATATGCAGTTAAAATTAAGAAAGGTTCTAAAGTCCTTGGTTACGTTAAAATAGTACATTCAAAGGTTTTTTATAAAGTAAGACATCATCAATTGTCTATACGAGTAAAAAGTATTGATCAGAACGGTTCTGTCAATAGAGTTTTTATAGAAATATCATTTTAAATAAAATCACTATTGTCCGATTAAAAATCACGAAGCTAAAAAGATGAGATTTAGCTACGCTGAACTTCGTTTCTCACTACGTTCGAAATGACAATCAGTTAGTTAAGTACTTTGGTGGGGGTTAGTTGTTAGGGGTTACCGCAAAGACAAGAACCCAGAGAGTTTTTTGCATTAACGCTGTAGGCGTGTAAATTATGTAAAAAGCACGGTAATTCAATACGGTTGTAAATCTACCCCAGTTGGGGTTAAATGTGGATAACCCCGCAATTCATTGCGGGGTGGATGAACGCCCTGAACACCAACCCCCTCGCCTGCGACGAGACACGCGAAGTGGGTTGAATGTGAATCTTTGTAGAAATATCAATATACATATTGAACATAGCACCGTAGGTGTGACACATAAATATTTAAAAAAAATCTGTGCAAATTCACGAGATCTGTAAACGATATTTTTCCATAACTTTTAACGGTCGCCCACGCAGGGGCGCCCCTACGTGGGCGATTGACATTCTTTTTTTCTCTGCGTCCTCTGCGTCTTTGCGGTGCATTTCATCACAACACCAAAATCTCCGTCCGTCTATTATTTGCTCGCCCCTCTTCGGTATCATTATCCTCAATTGGTTGAGTCATTCCAAAACCTTTATGCTCCATACGAGAGTCCTCAATATCGTTATCAGATAGATATTTTCGAACCTCCTTAGCTCGGTTTTCAGACAAACGTTTATTATAATCTGCATTACCCACATTATCCGTATGTCCGCTAATTTCTATACGCACTTTTTTATTTAGCGACATAAACTCTATAAGTCTATCCAGTTCAGCTTTTGATTCATTTTTCAGTTTATAAGAATCGGACTCAAAGAAGATATTTTTTAGAGTAATTCTCGCTCCTTTCTTAATTGGCATAAGAGCAATATCAAGCTCATAAGTCTTGTCTAACGGATGGTTTTTATCAATATCAAAATGACCAGAGTAAAACATATATCCAGGATGCGAAGCAAAGAATGAATACTTACCTCCCAATGGCAGACAGACTAAGAACTCCCCCGTTTTCTCATTTCCTTTAGACGTAACGACCCCCTCCGCTGTTTCAACATCATAGAGTTGGAAATCAGCATTTAATATCTCTTTAGTTTCAGCATCAAAGACAGTACCTTTTACATATATCACAGGGTTTGGTCTTATATCTTCTGGTAAATCAAACCAGTAGATGCTTTTACTATTTTTTTTATCCTCAGCTCTATCGCTAGAAAAATAAGCCCTATCGCCACGTGCATTAACTATAAAAGCCATTTCATCTTTTGCTGTATTTATGGGATAGCCAACATTTTCAGCAGGTTGCCATTTTCCATCAATACCTCTTACACTCATAAAAATATCCAATCCCCCCATACCAGGCTTACCATCAGATGAATAGTACAAAGTTTTATTATCTGGATGAATAAATGGCGAAATTTCATCCATAGCTGTATTTATGTTTTTATCAAGACAGATAACATTTCCAAAAATTGGTGTACCATCAGATTTAAAGCCCATAATAGTAGCTTGCCAAATATCTTTTCCACCAATACCACCGGGTCTATTACTTGTAAAATAGAGAGTTTTTCCATCTGAAGAAAACGATGGCTGACTCTCCCAATAAGGTGAATTAACAGGTGCCCCTAAATTTACAGGTACTCCCCACTCCTCACCTATTTTTTGTGAAAAATAGATATCACAACTTCCTCGACCATCCTCACGATTACAAGCTGTAAAAAACATCCAATTTCCATCAGCTGAAAGTGTTTGTGCACCCTCATTACCACTGGTATTAATTTTTCCGGGCAGTTTTTTTCTTTTGCTCCAAACTCCATCAATATTTTCAGAAAAATAGAACTCTTCTTCAAAATATATGGCAGTTTTAGGCAAATCTATCTCTTTAAACAGCTCTTTATCACGCGGTTCTAAAACAGTAAAAATTAAAAATCTTTCATCAGCTGTTAGGCTTGGCCAATACTCATCATAAAGGCTGTTAATAGAATCACCCATAGAAAATAGCTCAATTCTATGCTCTTTTTCCATCAGTTCTTGAGCATACTTTGCATTTTCAAGCCACTCTTCTACTCTATTTTTATTTTTTTCAATTAAAAAATGTTTTTTATAGATATTAATCCACTCTATTGCATCGAGATAATTTTCACTATAAAACTCAGCAATACCAATATTTAAAGCCGTTATTGGAAAGAAAGTCGAATCTATAGCATAAGCTTTTTTCAAAGCCTCAGCCTCTTTTTCGTATTGTTCGGAATTATTATATAAATCACCTAAAACTAGGTAAGCTTCGATGAAATTCTCTTCATATTTGATTGCATTTTGCAATAGTTTTTCAGCACTTTTTATCTGCCCTTTTCCAAAACTTTCAACTGCAAATTGATACTCCCTTATGGCTTTTTTATTTTTTATTGTAAAATTTTGTCCAACCGATACAAAAGCACTTAAAAACAACAATAGAGTCAAACAAGTTTTGTATAAATATTTCATTTTAATCAACCATTTAATCCCGATTCAAGCGCAATTCTTACCTTTTCCATAAGTTCATCAATATTATTATGAAACTCTGCAGTATGAATAGGCTGATGCACAACCAATCCAGCACGTGCGGGACATATATTAAAAAATCCTTTTCCCATTATTTTGTAACTATTCACAATAGTTACTGGCAAAATATCTAACTCTAAATCAAAAGCAAGTTTAAAAGCTCCTTTTTTAAATCTTCTCATCTCTTTCTGTCCGCTTCTAGTTCCCTCTGGAAAAATCACAACAGATATTCCATCTACTAACCTCTTTTTAGCCTCTTCTAACGAACTAATAGCAGCACGCGGTGATGACCTGTCAATAAAAATATGACCAACCTTTTCACTGGCATAACCGATAAATGGCACACTTCTCAACTCTTTTTTCATTAGCCATCTAAACTCTTTTGGTAAAAAACCATAGAGTAGAAAAATATCCCATATAGTTTGGTGATTTGCCACAATCACATACGACTTTTTCTTATCAATGTTCTCTTTTCCTTTAACAAAAGAGAGAACTGGCGTGATTAAACAAGCCGATTTAGCCCAACAATGACCAAAGTAATTACCCAAACGAGGTAGCCTAATTATTGAGAAAAAAGCTGCAAGCGAAGCAAATATTATTGAAAAAATGATAAACAATGGCAAGAAAATCAGCCATTTATAAGGTTGGTATAACCAATAGAATAACTTACTATATTTTTTATCGGACATTTTTACAAACAATTTTAAATAATTCTTCTCAAAAATAGTAAATAGCTTTTAAATTACTCTTTTAAGACAATTTATTTTTGAAAAAAAAATTCAATGTAGAATGTACAATGTAAAATGTACAATGCGTGATTTCAGCTCAGTCTCTTCATAAACGAGGTTTGGTCACCCTCTAGTAGAGAAGGTCAAGAGATGAAAGATGAGAGATGAAAACTGAAAGCATTGTTGTGCAGTTAGACATAGCTCACTGACCAAGCGCAATAGAACTGTTAAATCTAAGTCCAATCCCATCGTAGGTGAGTATGATAATAAAAAATTGAATTATTTATTATCCAAAAAGACCAACCCCCTAATAGGTAAGGTCAGAGACCCATCTTTCATCTTTCATCTATCATCTATCAACTTTTATCTAATTAGGGACGTGGTCAGTGAGCGTAGCCGAACTGCACTGCCTCGCTTTCAACTTTCAGTTTTCATCTTTCAGCTAATTAACTAATTTTGGTTTAATATTTGCTGTAAACTAAGAAAATATATTAAAATGAAAAAGACTAAATTATTACTTTTAGCATTAATGCTAATAAATATACAGCTCTTTGCACAGTATGATGATGTTGAGCAAGATTATACAAAAGAGATTCTAGAATTAGAGGATTTCAATTCTATTTCAGCATCGCGAGGTATAAATATAACCTTTGTTAAAGGTTTACAGCCTAAAGCTGAGATTCACATTAAAAATAGTTCTCCTGAAAATGTGATAATTGAGCAAAAAGGAGAACAACTTTCTGTTAGAATGCGACCCAATAAAGATAAAGATGTAGCTGTTACTGTGTTTATATCCATAGGAATGAATAAACTAAATGTTTTGAATGTTGGAACTGGCGCAAAAGTGTACTCTGAAACAACTATAAATAGTGACAATCTAGAAATTGAGCAAGGTTCAGGAAGTGTGGTTGAACTCGATATCAATATAGAAAACGTAGCTTTAACTTGCTCTTCAGCATCGACACAGTTGACAGGAAAATCTAACTTTGTTGATATTAAAGCATCAGTAGGTGCAAATATTGAAACAACTCAACTAAAATCATCTGAAATGAATATTTCCGCCAATTTAGGTGCAAATGTAGTTGTATGTGTACAAGATAAAATAACAGCTAAAGCATTTACAGGAGCTCGTATAGCATATTGTGGTACACCGTCAGAAGAAGATATTTCGCAAACATTGGGTGGTAAGGTTGAACATTTTGAATAGTATTATAAGCTTA
>CAZHHH010000116.1:4769-8155 GCA_964532085.1 uncultured Marinilabiliaceae bacterium | reverse complement strand
TACTAATAGCACCATTAGTAGTACCTTTCTCAACAATTGTTACACCAGGAATACCAAGACTAGAATTATCATATACTGTACCAGTAATGGTTTTTTGAGCAAAGAGGCTATAACCTAAGCTCAAAGTAAATAGCAAAAACAATAATCGTTTTATTAACATAAGTAATGATTTTAATTTAGTAACCATGATTTTAAAATATTTAGTCAAAAGTCATCTCTGACTAAATTTATTATCATCAAACTTACGTTAACATTTTTTAAGAAAAAAGACTATTTGTTTACATTCAGGTGTGTTTTTGTTTACTTGAATGGATAATATGTATTGAACAATATGATAATATGTATTTTCCAAAACCGACAAGCCTCTATTAATCACACTATTGAGCGAGTCTGCAAATTTTGCAAAATAATCCTCCTAAAAAAGCACCATTTGTTAAAAAATGTATACTCAAATAGACAAAAAGACTATTTTTGATTTTGTTTTATATATTTTGTTGGGGAAATTCCATATTCATCTTTAAAATATCGAGAAAAATACTTGGGTTCATTAAAACCAACTTTGTAAGCAACTTCAGCCACCGTCAATTGACTTTTTTCTAAATACTGAGCTGCGCGCTTTATACGCATAATTCTGATAAGATATGTAGGTGTATTACCAGTAATAGCTAAAACTTTGTTATACAAATGTCCTCTACTAACACCAACCATGTCACTCAACATAGCCACAGTAAAATCGGGCTTAGACATATTCTTTTCAATAATAGATGTAATCTTATTTATTAATTTTTCATCCTCAGATGTTACCTCTATCTCTTTTGGCTCTATATTAATAACTCCACGTTTATGGCCAAAATCTATGTCCAGTTCTTGTTTTTGAGAGAGTATATTCTTTAATTTAATCAAAAGAGCCTCTAAATTAAATGGCTTAGTGATATAATCTTCTGCACCAGCTTCAAGAGATTCTAATTCATTTTCTCTACTAGAATTTGCTGTTAACAAAAGTATAGGAATATGCTTTGTGCTTTTATTACTTTTTAAATTCTTACACATATCAATTCCATTCATTCCAGGCATCATAATATCGCTTATTATAACATCTGGCAAAGATATTTTTGCTTTTTCAAAACCATCAACCCCATTATCAGATTCAATAATATCATATATATCCTCCAAATTTTCTCTCATATAATCCCTTAACTCTTTACTGTCTTCAACAATTAAAATAGTATGCTTTTTTGTTGATAAAGACTTTTTAGTATCAGGGACTACACTTTCTATTTCAACTTTTTCTTTGACAACAGTTGGTAATGATATAGTAAAAACTGTCCCTTTTCCAACAACACTATTTACACGAATCACCCCTCCATGTGCCTTTACATACTCATTAGTTATAGACAAACCAATTCCACTTCCCAACTGATTGTGATTATCTTTTTCAGCTTGAAAGAATCTTTCAAAAATATTCTCCTGATGCTCCAATGAAATTCCAACACCGTTATCTCTAACCTTAATCTCTAAAATAGAGTTATCCTCACGTCTATTTATATAAAACAATTCTAAAGATACTTTTCCTTTTTCAGGAGAAAACTTATATGCATTTGACAATAAATTAGAAATAATTTTATCTATTTTATCTTTATCAAACTTCATTATGAGATTATTAGTATTTGTCACTACCTCAAACTCAATTGATTTACTCTCAAATAGATCTTTAAAATTTAAAGAACTATTTTTAATAAATTCTATAATATTTTCTTCAGTATATATTAGCGATGTGCCTACAGCTTCTATTTTTCTAAAATCCAACAATTGATTGATTAATGACAATAATCGCAGTCCATTTCTTTTAATTCTTATAAGCTGATTATGAATCTTTTCATCATCTACATCATTCAACAACTTTTCAACAGGTGTTAAAATAAGTGTTAAAGGAGTTTTAAATTCATGGCTTATATTAGTAAAAAGTCTCAGCTTAATAGAATCTATTTCATGTCTACGCTTATGTTCTTCGATCTCTCTTTCTCTTCGAAATTTTATCTCTTCCCGTTTCCTTATTATCAAAACTAAAAAGTATATCAATACAATAAAAATCACAAAGTAGAATAAATAAGCTAAAGGCGTTCCGTAAAATGGTGGTGCAACGGTAATTTTCAAAGTTTTTAATTTTGATTCATCCCAACTTCCATCACTAGCTGATGCATGTATTTTGAAAACATAAGTTCCAGGATTTAAGTTTGTATATGTTGCTAGCCTATTAGATGCACCAACCTCCGTCCAAACGGTTTCAAAACCTTCAAGCATATACTTAAATCTAGTACGCTCAGGATGGAAATAGTTTAATGCTGCAAACTCTAAGGTAAATGAATTTTCATTATGTTTTAGTTGAATTTCATCAATTAAATGAAGAGCTTTATGAAATAATTTATTTCTACTTACATCAACTCCTTTGTTTGATAACTCTATATCTGTCAGCAAAACATCAAAAAACAACTTACGTGATAATATATTGTCAGGTCTGAAAATATTAAAGCCATTAGCTCCGCCAAAAATAATCTCTCCACTACTGGTTTTCAAAAATGAATGTTCATTAAACTCCATACCTTGAAGCCCATCTAACAAATCAAAATTCCTAAAAGATATTTCCCCATCAATACTGTCTTTTACAAGGTTTGATAGCCCATTCAAAGTTGAGATCCATATATTTTTATTATTATCCTCAATAATAGAGATAATATTATTATCAGGTAAACCATCGTCTATTCCATAGGATTTAAATGTATTAGTCTCTCTATCAAACTTATTAATTCCATTTCTTGTTCCAACCCATAAATTCTTATCGCTATCTTCAGATATAGATAAAATAAAACTACTACTTAGACTTGAGGAGTTATTTCTCTCACTTTTATAATGTTTAAATCGCTGTGTATAAATATCTAGCTGATTTAGACCATCAGGAGTACCAATCCAAATATTTCCAAGATAATCTTCATAAAGAGCTAAAATAAAATTTGAAGACACTGAGTTATAATCCACTGATTTATAATGAACAAACCCATTTGAATATTCATCATAAAGATCTAGTCCACCACCTAAAGTCCCAATCCATACTCTATTAGAACTATCTTCAATTATCTGCCATATACGGTCGTCAGCAATAGTTTCTGGATTATTTGCATCATGCTTAAAATTTTTGAAATATCCATTCTGATACATATCTAATCCACCAAGATAAGTCCCAATCCACAATCTGTTTTTACTATCATAGCACAATGAAACAATCACATCTGACGATATACTGTTACCATTTGGACTATAGTTATATCTTTTAAAGCTATTATTTGCACGGTTAAAATAAACTAATCCATCACCATTTGTACCAATCCATA
>CAZHHH010000116.1:0-4669 GCA_964532085.1 uncultured Marinilabiliaceae bacterium | reverse complement strand
GATATTTTTCCATTTATACCATTATCGTCAAAATATTTCTGAATATTATTTTTTGAGTCAATAAAAATAACACCACCTCCATTTCTTTGAGAGTTAATCCATAAGTAATCATCTTTATCAATAAAGATTGAGAACAATGGATCTTCATCAACAATTTTTGACAAAATATCTGTTTCGATTCTATCAGTTACTTTCATCTGTTTTGTGTCGATAATATCAAGGCAACCTTTGTTATTTACAACATATAGGCACTCTTTTGAATCAATAGACATATCAGTAATTTGGTCTGAAGTTAGCTGAATAGAATAATCATTTTTATCATAAAACTTCTTTAAAGAATCTTGCTGAATTTCATAATAATACAACCCACTTTGAGAATTTGCTATCCATAAAATAGAATCATTTTGATTTATTATGGAACTTATATTTACTTTTGATGGAAGGATATGATTTTGAAAAAGAGGATGTGTAAAACTAAAACTCTCTGTATCAGAAAAATAATAGAATAAATCATTGTCAGTAAAAAGCCATAAAACACCTAAATGGTCTTCATATATTTTATTAACAGAATTTTCAGGGATAGAATTCGGGTCATTAGGAATATTCTTAAATATTTTAAAAGTATATCCATCGTATCTATTTAAACCTGACTTAGTAGCAAACCACATAAAACCGTTTCTATCCTGAAACACAGTGTTTATCTGATTATTAGATAGACCCCAACTTGAATCTATATGTCTAAATAAGTTTGCTGATTTTTGGCCCTTTACAACAAATGAAATTTGAAAAAAAATAAATATGTATATTAATATATTTCTCATAAAGTTATTTGGTTATTAGCTAACTGCAAAATAACAAAAAAAACGTCAATGGTCAAAAAAAATAATTTTTTGTTAAAAATTTTAAAATAGCATCAATTCAATATAGTCATATTTCTCTTTATAAAGATCATTTTATATCTGTAGATAAAAACATAAATACATTGTAATTAGAGAATATAGAATATGTAAAACATTTTTCTAACGCCTAAATAAGCCAGTTATAACAATGTTTAAAAGACTATTAATTTTAATTAATAAAAATGTAACTAAAGATATTTTATTACGTTTATAATTATGCATATAAAATATTTAACAAAATTGAAGAATAGAGACTGTTTAATATTATTTTTTTTTATAAGCTTATTTTTTATAAAAATAAGCATTGTTGCTGGAAATAATATTCTTAGTTTTCAGGAAAAAGGCTACACATTAACGCACTTCTCTGGACAAAATTCAATTCCCGGACAATCTTTACAATGCATTTTTGAAGATAGCAAAGGTCTATTATGGCTTGGAATAGAGTCTGTAGGACTTTCTAAATATAATGGAAAAAACCATGTTGTATATAGTAATAATCCTAACGATAGCACATCACTTTCTAATAACTACCCTACCAAAATTATCGAAGATGACTTAGGTTATATATGGGTAGCAACAGCAAACGGATTAAATAGACTAGATAGAGAAAGTGGAAAGTTTAAACAGTTTTTCCATGATAATACTTATAACTCAATCAATAACAATGTTGTTGGGACACTTTTAAAAGATGAATATGGGAACATTTGGATAAGTACAGCCAATGGAATAAATATATATAACCCATATAAAGATGAATTTTGTAGGTTATTTTATAATGAAAATGAAGATGAACCTGCAAATCTAAACTACATACATAGTTTGTATATTAAAGAAGATAAGAGTATTTGGGTAGGGACAGCAATCCAAGGCCTTTTTAAACTAGATGGAAATATCTATAAGGAACTTGCAACAAGATGGGAAAAAGAAGAAATTCAAAACCTAAAAACAATAGTTGAAAAGTTAGAGAAAGAGAAAAAGGTATATAAAGATAAACGTACTGGGGACATAAGATCAATAAAATCCAACAATGATACGATATGGCTAGCAACACAAAACGGATTGTTTTTTCTTGAAAATGAAAAATTTACAAAAATACAATTTCCTAAACAGAATGAGAACTTAAATAATTCAACATATTATTCTATTCTTATAGATTCACATAAAACCTTATGGGGGAGTAGTACTGACAATGGAATTGTTGTTATGGATATCAGTTCACACCCTTTAAAACCAAGTGTAATTTCCTCTAAAGACGAATCAATTAACAATCTAAAAAGCAATACTATTAGAGAGATAATAGAAAGTAAATCTGGATTAATATGGATTACAACTAAGTTTGGAGGTATTTACTATTTTGACAGGCGTCAGAAAACTTTTCCGCTTGTAAAAGAGACAGATAACTATCGACAAGGATTAAGCGATGGTTTTGTCACATCTGTGATTGAAGATAGTGAAAGAAATATATGGATAGGAACAAAAAATGGTGGAATAACAAAATTTAATATCCAAAATCAAAATTACGAATACTACACAAAAACAAGTGAAAAAAATCAGCTGAAGACAAATAGAGTTGAATGTATGCTAATAGATAACGATAAAAACATCTGGATTGGGACTGATGAAGGATTAGCTAAAAAAGAGTATAATAAAGATGGATTCAAATTTTTCCTAAACTTTCATGTGAGATTTTTATTTGAAATATCTGACGAATATTTATGGATAGGAACCGAGAATGGACTCTTTAGATTTTCAAAGACCGAGGAAAAACTATCTCCTATAACAACGAAACATACAGACTTTTTTGATAAGGAAAATAATATAGCAATAAAAGATATTATTTATGATAGAGATAGCATATACTGGATTGCATCTGGCACATCTGGAATATTCGAATATCATCCAAAAAATGACAATTTATATAATTATTTACATGATTCGAATGAACCAAAATCATTGTGTGGAAATCAGGTACGCGCTCTTTATTTAGATAAAGAAGATAATTTATGGGTCGGTACAAAATCTGCAGGTTTGTGTCTATTCGACAGAGAAAAAGAAGAATTTATATTAAAATCTAACCCCTCAACATTACCATCAAATACTGTATATCACATATTAGAAGACGACAACGGCCTTCTATGGCTTGGAACACATGAAGGTATTTCATCTTACAATTACAAGACTGAAGAGTTCGTAAACTACTCTACATTACATGGATTACAAAGTCCAGTTTTTGAAATAAATGCATCTCTTAAAACTTCAAGCGGAAGATTAATAATGGGTGGTAATAAAGGTCTTAATGTATTTAGACCAGAAAAAATAAATATTAAGTCACCAGCTTCTAAAATGATTATATCAAACTTTAATATTTTTAATATACCTAAAGCTATTGATATTACAGAAAATAAGCACTTTAAATTAGATAGTAAAAGTAACTATATATCATTTGAATTTGCTCTACTAGACTACTCAAAGCCAGATGAGAACAAGTATAAATATATGCTTGACCCATTCGATAATGAATGGATAGAGTCAGGAACGAGAAACTTTGCATCATATACAAACCTTCCACCAGGAGAATATATTTTTAAAGTTGATGCAATTAGTAATGTTGGAGGCAACAGCTCAGAAAATATAGAACTAAGCTTTATGATAAAAACACCTTTATGGAAAAGAAAGTGGTTTATTATTGCTTTGACTATATTTATTGCATCCACAATTTTCATGATATATAGACTTAAAGTAATCTCCTCTAAAAGGAGAGAAAATGATTTAAAAAAGCTTGTTCAAAAAAGAACTGAAGATCTTTATGCAGCGTATCAAAAATTATCAAACTTTAATAAGGAGGTAGAAAGTCAAAATAAAAACTTATTACAACAAAGAGACCAAATTGCTAAGCAAAATATAGAATTAGAGATGCACAGAACACAGCTTCAATCTATGGTTTTAGAAAGAACTAAAGACTTAGAAAAAGAGAAGCTAAAAGCACAGGAAAGTGATAAACTAAAGTCTGCATTCTTAGCAAATATGAGCCATGAAATAAGAACACCGCTCAATGCAATATTAGGATTTTTAGACCTTATGCAAACAGATAATTTTACTGATGAAGAGAAGGCTGACATGAATAAAATAATTCATCAGAACAGTAATGATTTACTTCAATTAATTAATGATATTATAGACATAAGCATCATTGAAGCAAATCAAGTGATAATAAACAAAGTTGAAGTAAACTTAAGTGCGTTTATTAAAGACTTAGTAACTGTTTACTGTTCAACTAAAAATTTAATGAGCAATAATGTAGAATTAACTACTGTAAAACCTGAAGGAAATGATGATTTCGTCATTAAAACAGATCCAGGTAGATTAAAACAGATATACATAAATCTTATAAATAATGCTATAAAATTCACAGAAGAAGGATATATAAAGTATGGATATACAATTGAACAAGAAAAGAACAGAATTAAATGTTTTGTTGAAGATACTGGAATAGGAATTTCTATGAAGAATCAAGCACTATTATTTAAGAGATTTAATAAAATAGAACCCACATTAGACAAAGTTCATAGAGGAACAGGCTTAGGCCTTTCGATATCTAAGCATTTAAGTGAATTACTCGGTGGCTCAATACATGTAAAATCTGAAGAAGGAAAAGGAAGTATCTTCTATTTTTATATACCGATTAAGTAGAATAATGGACAATATTCAATGAAAAATGAAAAATGGTCAATTACATTAGACCCCATTCGGGTTGTCTCGTATCTGACAAG
>CAZHHH010000115.1:0-8216 GCA_964532085.1 uncultured Marinilabiliaceae bacterium | reverse complement strand
ATTGATTCACAGTTCTATTGAGATACCCATATTTTTCAGGATGGTGGGGATAACTTCTTCGAGTTTCACTTTATCGATGGTTGCGCCGCGCTCTACTTTCCAGCCACGCATTATTAGTGGGATTAATTTTGAACCATTTGTGGAGAGCTGAACGCCTAAGCCGTCACCATTATCTGTGTGCCAACCTTTTTTTATAATATAGAACAAATCACCTGACCTATTTGGGTAAAAGTTAGACTTGAATGGTTCGTTCAATTCGTGAGCAAACAACATTTCATAAGTTGGATATACTCTTTCAATACCTGCAACATCCATCAAAAAAAGTGCTGATTCCTCTTGAATATCTTTCAGTGACATTGCTTTTGAAGCAATCAAATCTCTATTTAAAAACACTTGATTATCATACATACCAAGTACCCAGTCTCCTTGCCCGTGAAGTGCCATTAAATAAAAATTTAAAAGAGAGACTACCTTTTTTTTCTCCACTACTCCATAATCAACACCTTGCTTTCCTCTTTTAATAGCTATTTTATCATTGGGAACTCCCATAACAATAAGTAAATAGTTATCTTTCCCATATTCAAAATCGAGAAACTCTACTAACGAAGCTATATTTCTATCAAGTGAAATAAACATATCCTCTTTCTCTGCAGATAACCAATCATCAGTTCGGTTAACATAAGGGTTTAGTGAAAAATATATTGATATAAAATCTGTTCTTTCATCTTTGCCGAATTGGGTATTCGCTAAGTATGAAACAACAGCATCACGGGTTAAGCTATTTCCAAAAGGAGAGTTGACTACTTGTCCTAATCCTTTTGAAATATCTTTATCAATTATGTGTTTAAACTTTTGAGCAACTTTATTACTATCTCTTAAAAACTCTTCATATTTTGTAATATCACTTTGAGGATGCCAACTTTTATTTAAGTATGTTTTTAAATTTAATTTATTGGCCCAATCAAACGAGGTAGAATCTATTTTTAGTGAGTTTTTATAATCACCTTTATGTTTATCAATTTCAAAAAAGCTACTCGGAGCAACTCCTAAAGTATGAATCATCCAAGGAGAATTTATTGTAAATGATACATTCTCAACATTTTCCCCATAAAAATATTTCAAATAATCAGGTAGTATTCCTCTACTAGATTTTTTGCCAACTTCATTATAAAAAATTGAATCAGCACCCAACACACTTATCAACTCATTACTCTTTTTGTCGTACCATTTTTTCCCAATTATTCCGTGTTTTTCTGGAGTAGTACCACTTAAAAATGTTGAGATTTGTGTGCCGTGATATCCTGCAAAATCGGATGATACAAGTGACATATATCTATGTCCCTCACTTACAATCTTTCTAAAACCATCATTTGGTAGTTTTTGCTGCAATATATTAAATGTATTATTATCCAACCCATCAACAGCAACAAACATTACAAATTTTGGATTATTATTGCTTTGTGATACTGCAGGTACTATAAAAGAGACCAGAAACAATAAACTTAAGAATAAGCTTCTCATATAATATTAAAATATCAGATGGTTTTATTTGGGTATGCCTCCAATGCTTTTCTTAAAACAAGCATTGCTTTTTCAAGTTCCTCTACATTTAAAACATAAGCTATTCTGACCTCATCTTTACCTCTATTTGGTGTGATATAAAACCCAGAAGCTGGAGCCATCATTATTGTCTGATTTTTATAGTCAAAATCTCTAAGCACCCACTGGCAAAACTCGTCAGCATCATTAACTGGTAACTTTGCAACAGTATAAAATGCTCCTTTTGGCATTGGCGTATAAACACCAGGAATTTTATTTAACTCTTCAACTAAAAAATCTCTTCTTTTGTTGTACTCTTTATTTACTTTTTCAAAATATTCTTGAGGAGTATCAAGTGATGCTTCTGCAGCAATTTGGCCCAATGACGGAGGGCTCAATCTTGCTTGTGCAAATTTCAATGCTGTTGATAATATATCTTTATTACGAGTAACCAACATCCCTATTCTTAACCCACACTCACTAAATCGCTTAGAGACAGAATCAATCATAATTGCATGTTTCTCTAGCCCCTCAAGCTCCATTATTGATGTATGTTGCTGTCCATCGTAACAAAACTCTCTATAAACCTCATCTGACAAAAGGTATAAATTATGTTTTATTACGATTTCTTTTAGCTGTTCAAGCTCCTCTTTTGTATATAAATATCCTGTTGGATTATTAGGATTACAGATAAATATCGCCTTTGTTCTTGCTGTTATTAATTTCTCAATTTCTGAAAACGAGGGTAGTGCAAATCCATCATCAATTGTTGATGTTAATGGAACAACCTTAATACCAGTTGATGAAGCAAACCCGTAATAATTTGCATAAAATGGCTCTGGTACAATCACCTCGTCCCCAACATCCATACAGCTAAGAAAACTTAGTGAAATAGCTTCTGAACCACCAGTTGTCACCATTACTTGATCACTATCCACGTCAATTCCAATGCTTTGATAATATTTTGCAAGTTTTTCACGATAAGAGATATTTCCTGACGAATGGCTATATTCAATAATATTCATCGACAGGTTATTCATTGCTTTTATAGCAACTTCTGGGGTATTTATATCTGGTTGACCAATATTCAAATGATACACCTTGATGCCCCTTTTCTTTGCACTATCTGCAAAAGGCGTTAAGCGGCGAATAGGTGACGCAGGCATTACTGTCCCACGATTGGAAATAACAGGCATAGCAATTATTTTAAATTTTCCTTTAAACTTATATCTATTTATTTTATATAGATAAAAATTATTTTTACTTTGTATCTAATTTAAGATATATAAGTATAACGATATATACTTTTCTCTAAACTACAAAGCTAATGTTTTTATTTATTTATTACTCTTTGTATTGCAATTTTAGAATTAATTAATCTTTTATTTTTAAAAATGAACTTTATTACTATTGTTTTTGCATTATTATTAAATATTTTCTCTTTACAGCAAGCTGATGAATCAAAAGGGGTACTAAAAGGTACTATCATTGATGATTTGGGAGAACCACTTCCAGGGGCATCTATTATTGTAAAAGGCCAACAACTTGGAACTTCTACAAATTATGATGGAGAATATGAGTTAAAACTATCTCCTGGTAAGCATATAATTTCATATCTATCATTAGGATTTACAACACAAGAGTATGAAGTTACCTTTACTGCAGATAAAACTCTAGAGCATAATATTAAATTATTACCAGCATCAATTCAAATTAGTGAAGTAAAAATAATGTCTGGCGGCGAAGACCCAGCATATCCAATAATGAGAAAAGCAATTGCAATGTCACCTTATCACGCAAGGCAAATTAAGAAATATAATGCAGATATATATCTTAGAGGAACATTGCAAATTGAGAAAATACCAAGAGTTATTAGAAGACAAATTGAAAAAGAACTTAATAATACAAAGTTAGAGATTGGCAAAGCTTACAGTATAGAGTCATTTAATGAAATAGAATATACAGCACCCGATTCATTTAAGCACACTGTTAAACATACACAAACGAACTTTGATATACCGAGCTTTAACTCTCCAGTGCCTTATATGAATTCTAACTTTTATTCATCTTCAAATGAGATGTTTATTTCTCCACTATCGTCACAAGCTATGAGGCATTACAAGTTTAGATATATTGGATATACAGAAGATGCAGGGCAAATTATTAATAAAATTGAAGTTATACCAAGAAGAAAAAGTCAGCAATTAGTCAAAGGAGAACTATATATGATTGACGAGTTGTGGAGCATTCACTCTCTTGATCTGACACTAACTACCTTATATGGAGATGTTAATATAAAACAGGTCTATGCACCCATTAAAAATCATATTTGGCTGCCAATAAATCACACTTTCAACATAACAGCCTCGATGATAGGGACTGCGGCTAATGCACGATATGTAGCATCAGTAAAATATAATAATATTGTTGAAGAGAGTGACATTTTAACACCAACTATTATTGCTGCTGCTAAAATATTTGAGAATAAAGAAGAGGATATTATCGAAGAGGAGGAGGAAGAACTCTCTAAAACAGAACAAAAAATAAAGGAGATTTCTGAAAAAGAAGAGCTTACAAACAGAGATATGAATAAATTAGTAAGCCTTACACAGAAATCGATAAAAGAGAGAGAAAGAGAGAGAGAGACTTCGTTGGAAATTGTTGGCACTTATAAAATTGATGTGGATGACTCTACTATAAAAAGCGGAATTGAAAATTGGGAGCAATTAAGACCAATTCCATTAACAAAAGATGAACAAAAATCTTTTGAAAAAGAGAGTTATCAACCAAATGTTGCTGTAAATGACACTACTGATAAAAAGAAAAAATCAAATTTATTATCAACTTTTATTTGGGCTGGTAGTATTTATGAAAAAAATAATGATAGACTTAGGTACAATGGACTCATTGACTTTAAAGGCCTTTCGTTTAACTCTGTTGATGGATTAAAGTATCATCAAAGATTAAGATTGAGATATTATTTCAATGATACGCACAGATTTATATTTAATATAAAGGGCGACTATGCATTTAGTAGAAAAGATTTTGGTGGACACGTACTAATTCAACAAAATTATGCATTAGATAGACGAGGTACAATTACATTATTTGCAGAAAGCGGAAGTAAAGATTTTAAGAATAACGAAGCAATCAATCCGTGGACAAATAGCATTTCTTCTCTATTTTTAAAAGATAATTATACCAAATGGTACAAGGAAAAAAAGTTTATAGTTAAAAACCAAATTGATATTACAAATGGTTTTGAATTTCATTTAGGTGCTTCTTTTAATAAATATTATGAACTTTCAAACAATACTAATTTTTCATTACTCTACAAGAATAAAAAATATATAGATAATAGTGAAGTAGAACAATGGTCTAACATTTATAGTGAAGCATTTACAAACCAAAAAGCATTTATTACAGAGATGACTTTGAAATATACGCCACGATATTACTACAAAATTGAAAACGGTCAGAAAAAAATGCTCTATTCAAATTATCCAACATTTGTTGCTCATATTGAATATTCAGATAAGATTTTAAATACTGATAACCAATATCTTTTTATGGAAGCTGAAGTATATAAAAGAGAGGAAAATATGTTTGCTCCAACGTGGTCATGGAAAGTAGCGAGTGGTGGATTCTTGCAAAATAACAGTGTTCATTTTTCAAGATTTAAACACTTTAAAGGAGCTAATGATTATTTCTTTTTTGAGTCTATAAATGAACTATTTTTAATAGCAGATTACTACTCCACATCTACAAACAGATGGTATGTTCAGGGAAGTGTTACACACAGTTCTCCTTGGCTGTTTTTAAAGAATTTGCCATTAATTAGCCAAACATTATGGAATGAGAACCTACATTTGAATTATCTTCATACGCCCTATAAACCTCATCACGTACAAGCTGGGTATAGTATTAGCCAGATTTTTGTATTTATGGAAGCTGGTGCGTTTATTGGTTTTACAGATGGGAAATATGATAATTTTGGGTTTAGACTTACGTTGAAATTGTAGTTATAATTAGATGAAAACTGAAAGTTGGGTCTCAACCCAATCTCGTCTTAAGAGATGAGGGAGTAAAGACAGATTTTTCATTTTATATCTTGTCCGTATTTTATAATCTCATTTACAACAGGATTTGAGATGTTAAAATCCCTTTCTCTAAACGGATGTGGCTCAATTCTACTGTCTATTTTCCTTCTTAAACGCATTAAATCAAGCTGTATTTCATTCAGACTATTGTAGTCTTTTAAAATAACAGCAATATCGATATCACTATCTTCATTGAAATTACCTTTTGCATAGGAACCAAAAAGAATTATTTTCACAAAGTCATATTTCAACTTTACAGCATTGGCATATCTAACTGCAATATCTAAAACATCTCTTTTATCCATGTCCGAATAGTTTTTATATTCTCAATCCAATTCTGTGCATATTCGAGAGTACATATATTATAAAATTCTTTTTTATAATCATCATATCTTGCATTTAAATTAAACGAAGTAATCTCATCAAGCCAATCTGATTGCTCGTCTGACATATCTAATCCAATTAATTCTCCTAATCTGTACAAATTGTGTGTAAAAGGAGCATGTTTTCTAAATCGTTTTACATATAAAGCTTTTAGTAATTTCTCTGTTGAAATATGTCCGAGAAACAATGACCAGCTAAATGATTTTGAATTAAATAGAATTAACATTGTATTAAAGTCATCATCCGATGTCTCAATCCAATGTTTTACTACCTTATCAACATCAATTTTTGATTTTTTATCGTTCATTTATTAATTTATATGTTACCTCAAATATAATAAATTTAATCAGTTTCTACATTCGCTATGTTGACGGTTTAAAATTGTACAACTATATCTGTTATAGCTTTGGGTGAATCTAAGCTAACCCTAAATGGTTCTTATAATGATAAATTTAATAAAAAATTTTGATTTTTCAGCTAAAGAGAAGTTTTTTTATGTATTGTTTTTTAACCACAATGGTCACAAAGATTTTCTCACCGTTGAGGCAGAATACGCAAAGATTTACAATATAAACCACAAAGTTCTCAAAGTTTTACACTATGGACACTAAGTTTTTTCTTCGTGTTTATTGTGGTTAAATTTCTTTATAACCGCAATCTTCACAAAGATTTACACAAAGAACTCTTTTTTTCTTTAGTAAAAAACAACTTAAAATCTTGTTTATAAAAAACGAAAAATGTCGGGCTTTTTGATTTGTTTAAACAGCTATATAAAATCCCTTCTACTTAATAATACCGCAAGCGTCAAGCATATAACGATAGTAATTATAATGAATGATATAATATAAACTCCCCTTCTTTTTTTTATTAATTTATCTTCATCATTCCATTTTTTAGATAGACTTTCATAATTATGTACTTTGTTATATCGATATAGATTAAATATAAAAAGAATAACAAGTGCTACTATTATATATTCCTTTAACAAATTCAACTTTGTGGAATAAATTAATTCATAAATAAATCCTGGTATAACGACTATATATAGGCATTGTAAAAGCGTTACTAAACTCGTAGCGAATGCTCCTGGGGTACCATCTTTCCATTTTACTTTGTATATATGATAGACTCTATAGTATATATAATCAAAAATCTTCATCAGAATCTTTTTTTTTTAAAATTTCCTAATCAAAACTTATATTTCCATTATGTACTAAAATTCCATTTACAAAAAAATTTTTATCACTCTCTAAAGAATTTTAAATTTATGAATAATTTATTCTTTATATCTGTTCCATAACTCTGGGTATTTAACTGGTAGATCTTCTTCTTTCCAATCTTCACCTTTTATTTCCTCAAATCCATCATAATTGAGATAATCAAAAGCTACATCTCTTGGTAATTCTTTTTCTGTATCTTCACCAAACTTTTTAATAAATGCGTGGTCTGCAATATATAACATTTCTTCTCCACCAAGCTCTAAGTCCTGAATATCATATTCTGCAATTATATCTGGATTCTCTATAACTTTATATAAAAACTCTTTGCCTTCTGCAATTAATCTACACCTAAAGTATAGAAAGCTATCATCACTCACATAATCATTAACTATTTTTGCAACAGCCATTATATTATACCGTGCTAATTCTGAAATAACTTCTCTAAGGCGATATTCAAAACTAATAATTCTGCTTTCTTCTAATTGAGAAAGTTTGCTTATTAGCAATTTTACCTGATGTGAGAAATTTTCACTTTCTTCTTTAGATTGCTCTATAATTTCCCAAAAAACTTTCTTATTCATGCAGCATAAACTGTTTTAAATCATTTTCAAATGCATTAATATCAAAATCTTTAACTTTTTCTGATATTACTTGAAGGGAGTTCAAAATCCCTTCAAGTATAAATTCTTTTAATTTAGATTCATCAATTTGCATAAATTCGTCGTAATCATATTCTATTCCAAATTCAAAAGTTTTCTTAATTTTAGTAAATTTTGGTTTAATTGGTTTAAAGAACTCTTTAAATTCATCTTCTACAGAAATTATTCCTATATATAATTCTTCTATATCTCCGCCATAATTTTTTACAGAAAACTGTTCTTCAAATTCCAATGATAATTTATTGACCAACTTTGACTTCTCCAAAAGATGTCTCCCTATGCTTTGTACCAAATGTAACTTCATATCTAAAAAA
>CAZHHH010000114.1:0-8692 GCA_964532085.1 uncultured Marinilabiliaceae bacterium | reverse complement strand
GTTTGAAAATGAAAGTTTGGTCAACGCCTAGTAGGGAAGATTAATTAATTTACAATGTTTGATTTTCAACTATCATCCTCGCCTTTTGCGAGATTGGGTTGAGACCCAACTTTCAGTTTTCATCTTTCACCCATTGACCATCGTAGATTGCCCATTTTTCATCTTCCATTGCTCATTCTCCATTTTTCATTGATAATTGTTCATTGCCCATTATTTATGATTGGTTTTCACAAATTAATGACTGTTTTTTTCCATTAAAACTGATGTTCTATTTGCATTTAGTTTGCCATAGCTTTGTATAAAATGATTTTGAAAAGAAGTCGTGATTGAAAGTTATACTGGGATATATCATCTCTTAAAAAGAGCATTATATTATGGAAATAGATCATTTTAAGAAAATATTTATCGATGAGACAGTTGGTCATCTTTCTAGTTTAGAAAGTTCACTTGTTGACTTAGAGGTTGATTTTAATAATAAAGAGATTGTTCGTCAGGTCTTTAGAATTATGCATACCATTAAGGGTAACAGTGGAATGTTTGGCTTTGATAAGATAGTAGAGGTTACTCACGATTTAGAGAATATATACGATTTAGTAAGAGCTTCTAAATTAACAGTTACTACAGAACTTATAGATGTAAGTTTTAGCACTATCGATCATATTCGCAATTTACTTTTTCAAGAGGATATTGATGAAAAAACATTGCGAAAGCAGCAAGAAATCTTATCTAATATTGAAAGCTTTAAGAAAGGAATGAAGCTTAATATTGCTGGTCTAGATGAATCTTTAAAATCGGCAGAGGTTGCCGAAGATGAAAAGCTTAGGACTTGGCATATTATTTTACGATTAGATAACGATATTGAAAAACGAGCCATAAATCTGTTTTATGTTATTCAAGATCTTTATGATTTAGGAAAATGTTATATCACCTATGCTAATTTTGAGGAAAACAATCAAGGGGCAGGAATATTTTTGGTATCAGATCAATCTTATGATGAAATTGAAGAAGTTCTGATGTTTGTCGAAGATTATTACGAAATTTTATTGATTGCAGAATTTGATATTTTTGATGAAGATGAGGTTGAGTTTCCCATATTTAACGGAAAGAACTCGATGTCAATCATAGATGCAACTGAAAATCCTGATAAATATTTAGAGTTGCTTCATAAAATGCAGTGCATAAAACAACAACAGCAAAATTTGCATTTATCAAGTACTATTAGCGTTGATGTTGAAAAACTAGATAACCTTATGTTTCTTGTTAGTGAGTTAGTTACTGTTAAATCTGAGCTGCAAAATTCACTTGAACAAAATGATATTGAACGTTCTATTTATGCAGCAGAGAAGATAGAAAATTTATCAAAACTATTTAATCAAAACGCGTTAGATTTAAGGTTAGTTCCTATTCATGAAATCACAGAAAAGTATAAACGTCAAATTCGTGATTTAGCCAAACAAGTAGAAAAAGAGATTCATTTTGAGGTTATAGGTGGTGAAATAGAGCTTGATAAGCATATCATAGATACATTATGTGAGCCATTAATGCATCTTTTGCGCAATGCAATTGATCATGGAATAGAAACACCAGAAAAACGTGAAGCAAAAGGTAAAAACAGAGTTGGAAAAGTCACAGTAAAAGCTAGCTGTCAAGGAAATAATGTTTTTTTGAAAATAAGTGATGATGGCAATGGAATAAGTAAAGACTTTATATTTAAAAAAGCAGTAGAACGTGGCATTATAAGTCCAGACGCTGAGTTGAGTGACAGAGAATTATATGATTTGATATTTTACCCCGGCTTTTCAACTTTTCAAACTCTTTCAAATATATCAGGACGTGGTGTTGGTATGGATGTGGTTTTGAAAAGGATAGAAGAGATTAGAGGTGAAATAACAGTTGAGTCAGAAGAGGGAGTTGGCACAACATTTATTCTAAAGCTGCAACAAACAATCTCAATAATTGACACCCTATTAGTTGAAAACAATGATATTGTATATGCCATACCAATTGAAGATATTGAGTCTTGCACATTTATTCCAGTTGATGAAAAAATGGATAAAGAGCGTGGACTTATAAACCTTGAAGGCACACTCACTCCTTATGTTTACATAGAAAATGATTTTGGATTGAAAGCGAATAAGGACGGCAAGTTAGTGGTAATCAAACGAAATGATTTACGATTTGCTATGGTTGTAGACAGAGTTATTGGAGAGTTTCAGGCAGTTATAAAACCTTTAACAGGTGTTTTTAGAGAAATGAGGTTCTTAATGGGAGCAACTTTCCTTGGTGATGGGAGTTTAGCCCTGCTTTTAGATACAGAAAAATTATGGGAAACATCTGAAAATATAAACATTAATTAAACTAAATATTATGAGTAAATCTACCTATTTAACATTCCACGTTGGCGAAGAGTTGTTTGCTGTAGATGTTACGTATGTACTCGAAGTTTTAGAGCAACAAACAATATCGCGTGTACCAAAAGCACCAGAAGATGTGCTTGGGATTGTGAATTTTCGGGGAGATATTTTACCTGTATATAACAGCCGTAAAAAATTTGCTATACCCGACGACGAAATAATGAATAAATATATCATTGTTTATGAGCTAAACGACGAAAATAGTCGATACTCTGTATCAGCAACGGTTGATAGCGTTAAAGATGTAATTGAATTTGATGATGATGAAATTACAGATATACCCGATATGGGAGTTAGTTATGATGTACGATTTGTGAGAGGTGTTGTAAAACGCGATGACAAATTTATCATGATAATTGATCCTGAAAAAGTGTTTTTTAAGCCAGATATGGAGATTAAACAAGAGAGTGAACTAACTAATATTCAATCATAAATATAACAACTATGAAATTTAAAAATTTATCAATACGAGCAAAATTATTATCAAGTTTCTCATTAATGATAATAATAATGATAGCAATTAGTCTTGTGGGTTATATTAATACTAATTCAGTGGCATCAGAATTATCAAATGTTTCACATGATGACTTACCAGCTTTAAATTCAATTCAGGAAATATCTAAAGCACAGAGAGAATTAAAGATGTGTGAGCGATCACTTATGATTGAAGATTATCCTGATCCAACAATGTATGCTAACATTCTTAGACAAGTAGAAGAAGGATGGGATGCAATTAATAGTAATATAGCCATATATGAAGGGTTTATTCATGCAAAAAATGAAGAAGAGGCTTGGACAAAAAGCAAGCAGATATTTCAAGTTTGGAAAAATGCTTATAATGAAATGACCAAGCTAGCTGTTGAAAAAGAGAGAATAAGAGCTCTTCTTGAAAAAAGCCCTAATGATGTTCAGCTTCAGCAGGAGTATATAAACATCTCAGAGCCACGTACTGAGGCGAGCTTGAGGCTTAGAACTATATTTTTTGAATCACAAGATGCATTGGAAAATGTGGTAAAAGTACATACTGAAAATTCAATTTTATTGGGAGAACGTACAGATAAATCAGTATATAATGCTAACATAATAGGTATAAGCATAGCAGTTTCAGGAATTTTGCTTTCTCTTATAGTAGCATTTGTTCTTTCTACTATGATTTCTCGACCACTTAATGCCATTGAAGAAAGTGCGCAAAAAATAGCTCTTGGAGATATGAATATTCCAGACCTTGAAGAGACTAGAGATGAGATAGGAGCATTAGCAAAAGCATTTAAGCAAGTGGTTGCTACAAACAAAGAAATTATACAAAGAGCTCAAGATGTTGCAGATGGAGATTTAACAGTATTAGTAGAAAACAGATCCGAAAATGATGAGTTGGTTATTGCATTGACGGCTATGGTTGTTAAAATTAAAGAGGTTATCCAGCAGGTCGCTTTAGGTGCTCACAATATTGCAACAGCTAGTCAAGAGTTCTCTTCTACAACAGAGCAAATGGCACAAGGTGCTAATGAGCAGGCAGCTTCTGCAGAGGAGGTAACTTCAACTGTTGAAGAGATGACATCATCTATACAGCAAAATACTGAAAATGCACAAAAGACAGAAGAAATCGCCCTTAAAGCTCTAGATGGCTTTTCTGAAATAAATCAAGTTTCACAGAGAAGTTTAGAATCTATACGCCAAATCTCAGAAAAAATTAAAGTTATTAATGATATAGCAGAAAAAACAGACATACTTGCTATTAATGCAGCTATTGAAGCAGCAAGAGCAGGAGAGCACGGTAAAGGTTTTGCCGTTGTTGCAGCAGAGGTAAGAAAACTTGCTGAAACTAGCCAAGAAGCAGCTATCGAGATTAATAATTTATCAGAAACTAGTTTGACAGAAACTGAAAATTCTACAAAATTAATAGAAGCTATATTGCCAGAAGTAAATATGACAACTAATCTAATTCAAGAGATTACCGCATCAAGCGCAGAACAAGCTTCGGGCGCTGATCAAATTGTAGTGGCAATATCTGAACTGTCGAAAGTTACACAACAAAACTCAGCGGCAGCAGAGGAGATGAGTTCTATGGCCGAAGAGCTAGCATCGCAAGCCGAAGAACTAGATGCAATTATTGGCTTCTTTAATGCAGGGAATGCTGATCAGAGAATGCCAGTTCAACCAAGAAAAACAAATAAGCTAGAAGAGAGTAGAGTTGGAGAGCCAAAAATTATAAAAAATAAAATTTCTATAGACGATACGCAGTTTGGAAATTTAGACGATTTTGAAAACTTTTAAAAAATCATCTTTTCTAACACCTAAATAAGTAGCATTCCCTTGGGTTAATTTGTTAGCTCAAGGGAATGTTCAATTTTTAAAATAGAGATAGATTATGCATAATATTAAAAAGTTATTTACATTGTAATTTATTAAATTTTAATTCAAATATTGGAAGTGGTAACAATTAATTTTTACAATATGTTTTATAAAATCACACTATTTGTATCTCTCTTTATTCTTATAAGTGGTATAAAATTAAAATCACAATCAAATTTATATCATCAACCTTATGATGATACAATCACGTACAAGCCAGGAGATCTTTTACTAGATTTTGAGATAAATAATTTTTTTATAAATAACGAATATAACCAGTCTCTTACTAAAGGCTATACACTTCCTGGACAATATTTGAAACCAGTTTTGAAATATTACTCAAAAAATGAAATCGTAAGTGTAGAAGTAGGTTTAAAAGTGAAACATTTTTTTGGACAAAAAGGCCCTTTGTCTGTTAGTCCAACTCTTAGATTAAAAGCTGATATATCCCCATCAACAAGTTTTATAATTGGTTCGCTAAAAGGATATTTAGATCATAATATGTCAGATGTTTTATATAGAAATGAAGCATATTATACAGGAAAACAGGAGCGAGGAGTTCAATTATTACACAGTAGTAAATATCTGACGTCAGACCTATGGGTAAACTGGGAAGACTTTATTGAACACGGCGATACAATTCCTGAAATGTTCACATCTGGACTAAGTGCAAAAGCATATATTATAAAAAATAAAGAATTTGAATTGTCAATTCCTATTCAAACCACTATTGTCCACGTGGGAGGAGAAATAAGTGACTTTCCACAAAATGGACGTTCTGATATGAATAATCTTTTTGGTTTAGAAATAGTTAAAAGCAATCATTCAAAAAGTGCATCTATTGGTCTGTTTTCCCATTTTTTGCACTACAGAGAGTTAAAATCAAAGAGCAATAATTTTTATAGAAATGGTAATGGAGTGCACTCTGGGGTTTTTGGAAACTATGGTATGCATAATTTAAATCTCTCTTTTTGGCGAGGTGATAAATTTCTTTCATTACGAGGAAATCCCCTTTATCAATCTAAATCTGACTTTGATGATAGTTTGCTTTTTCCAATAAGAAATATGATTACAGGAACATATATGCTTAGAAAAGAGCTATCTGATAATTTTGTAATTTCATTACTTTGTGGTGGTTATTACGATTTTAACATAAAGAATTTAGATTATCTTTATAGTATTCAGCTATTTTATGCTCCAAAACTATTTATAAAAAAATCATATTAATTCTTTATTGATAGAAAAATGTAGTTAATTTTGCTCTTTAATGTGGAGAATAAACTATGAGAACAAAAGATACATCTAATCGCAAAAAGTATGACTTTTTAGTTATTGGCTCTGGGATAGCTGGGTTAAGTTTTGCTCTAAAAGTTGCACCTTATGGGAAAGTGTGCATCATAACAAAAAAGAAACTTTCTGAAACAAATACAGCTTATGCACAGGGTGGTATATCATCTGTAACATACAAACCTGATGATTTTGAAAAGCATATTGCCGACACAATTGATGCTGGTGCTGGTTTGTGTGATGAGTCTGTTGTTAGAAAAGTGGTAACGGAAGCCCCTGAGCAAATAAATCAGCTACTAGAATGGGGTACAAGATTTGATAAAACAGAAGATGGAAAATTTGATCTTCATCGTGAAGGTGGGCACTCTGAACATAGAATTTTACATCATAAAGATAATACTGGTGCAGAAATACAACGTGCCCTGAACGAGGCAGTTAAAAACAATCAAAATATCGATCTTTTAGAGGACCATTATGCTGTAGAGATAATAACTCAACACCATTTAGGCGAAATTGTAAATAGGTGGAGAAAAGATATAAAGTGTTATGGCTCTTATGTTTTAAATAGAAAAACCAATCGAGTAGATACAATTTTAGCAAAAGTTACAATAATGGCCACTGGTGGTGTTGGTGCAATATATCAAACAACAACCAATCCAACATTAGCCACAGGTGATGGCATTGCTATGGTATATCGTGCAAAGGGTATTGTTGAAAATATGGAGTTTGTACAATTTCATCCCACTTCACTATATTATCCAAAAGAGCGTCCCTCATTTTTAATTACCGAAGCTTTGCGTGGTTTTGGAGCATACATCCGCCGCAAGGATGGTAAAAGATTTATGCATAAATATGACTCTCGTGAAAATCTTGCTCCACGTGATATCGTTGCAAGAGCCATAGATAATGAGATGAAAATTTATGGAGATGAATTTGTCTATTTAGATATTACTCACAAAAGTGAAGAGGAGATTAAAACCAACTTTCCAAATATATTCCAAAAGTGCTTATCCATTGGTATAAATATGAGTAAGGACTACATACCTGTTGTTCCAGCTGCACACTATACTTGTGGCGGTATAAAAGTAAATATGGATGGAAGAACATCAATAAATAGACTATATGCTGCAGGAGAATGTAGCTCCACAGGTTTGCACGGAGGAAATAGGCTTGCTTCAAACTCATTACTTGAAGCTATTGTTTATGCAGATGCAGCAGCAAAAGATGCAATTAAAGAGATTGAGAAAATCAACTTTCGCGATGAGGTTCCTGAGTGGAATGATGAGGGAACATCGATGCCTGAAGAGATGGTCTTAATTACACAAAGCAAAAAGGAACTAGAGCAGATTATGAGTAGTTATGTTGGAATAGTACGTTCAAACCTGCGACTAAAAAGGGCATTAGACAGATTGGAAATACTTTATCACGAAACAGAAGATTTGTTCCAGCGTTCAGTGGTTTCTGAACCACTCTGTGAACTTCGAAACTCAATTCAAGCGGGATATTTAATAATAAAACACGCTCAACAAAGACGAGAAAGCAGAGGATTGCACTATAATTTAGATTATCCTAAAGCATTGGAATTATAAATGATTGTATGTGTGCAGAGATGCACGGGCGTACATCTCTACATACATATAAATATTATTGATTTTGTAAAGCTTCACTAAGCTCATCTGTTAATTCGAGATTGTGAAACACATTTTGAATATCATCTTCCTCTTCAAAAGCATCTATCATTTTCATAATAGCTAATGATTGCTCAAGCGGCAATACTTCCGTGTGATTTGGAATTCTTTCCAATGCTGAACTTTGAGGATTAACTCCAAGACTTTGCAACTTCTCTGAAACTTTACCAAAGTCAGAAAAAGCTGAATAGATTATATATACGTTGTCTTCCTCTTCAAAAGTCTCACCACCACACTCAATCAACTCAAGTTGTAACTCTTCCCAATCCATCGATAAATTCTCTTTTAGAATAGTAAAAACACCCATTCTATTAAAGATAAATTCAAGTGAACCGTTTGTACCTAAGCTACCACCATACTTGTTGAAAATAGACCTAACAATAGCTACCGTTCTGTTAGAGTTGTCTGACATACACTCTACAAAAATTGCAATTCCGTGCGGACCATATCCCTCAAAACTCGAGAATTCATAACTTTTACCATCTGCACCTAAAGCACGTTTAATAGCTCTGTCGATATTGTCTTTTGGCATATTTGCACCACGCGCATTCTGTATAGCATTACGTAATGCAGGATTTGTGTCAGGATTACCATCCAAGCCATTTTCTTTAACAGCAATTGTAATCTCTTTTAGAATGCGAGTAAATATTTTGGCTCTCTTCTTATCTTGAGCGCCTTTTCTTGCTTTAATATTAGACCATTTACTATGTCCAGCCATAATATAATATGTTTTATTTAAATACTATTTTCATTTTTTGCAAAGATAACTTTCGCAAAACAATTTATTACTTTTCATAGTAAATATTTTTTACCACATAAGAAAATTTATAGATGAAAAGATATTAAAATTTGTAGAAGTCAGTAGTTAGTTTCATATCTTTGTTTCTTTATTAATTAATGGTTTTATGAAAATATTTAAAGGTCAAAACCTGTTAGAGTTTGCTGAACAGT
>CAZHHH010000113.1:0-8844 GCA_964532085.1 uncultured Marinilabiliaceae bacterium | reverse complement strand
TTGCTTCTACGCTAAACTCACTCTCTCCAATAATTATTATTCCATTAGCTTGGATACTTTTTAGAGAAAAAATAACTTTAAAAGATATAATTGGCTCAATAATAGCTGTTGTTGGCGTTGCACTATTTTTTATTTAATATGCACATCAGCTTAACAACAGAATAGCTAATCCAGATAAGATTCCAACTAAGAAAATACCTTTACGCCATAAATTTTTCTCCTTAAATAGCCACGCACCCAATAGGAAAGTAATAATGACACTGCCGCGTCTGATAGTAGATACTACCGCTATGAGCGAATCTGGATGATTTAGAGCAGCAAAATAGAAGAAATCGGCAACAATTAAAAACAGACCTATAATTGGTATCGTCCATCGCCAATCAAGAGGTATTGAGTTTTTGTTTTTCCTTCTAATTAAAACAACTACAGGAAAGAGTAACACTACTTGATAAATAGTAAAATATGCTTGAACAGCTACTTTATCTATCGAGCGAATTAAATGTTTATCAAAAAGGGCACTTGCAGATGAGAACATTGCAGACAAAATAGCAATCCATACCCATTTATTGGTCTTAAATGAAATCCCCTCACGCTTTCCTGCTAACGAAAACAAAAAGAAAAAACCTAAAGTTACAAAAATCCCTAACCACTGCGCAGGCGTTAATCTTTCATGATAAATTAATAATGCTCCTAAAATAGTCCATACCGGCGATGTTGAACGAATTGGTGCAGCTATTGTAATGGGTAATTGTTGTAATGCGAAATATGATAAAACCCATGAAGTTAGAACTATAACTGTTTTTATTAAAATAAATAAGTGCTCTTTAGCTGTTATTTTAGGAACATAAAACAAAAATCCTTCTTGAAAAACTCCAGTTTTTGAGAGCAGTATAACAGGTAAAAAGAAAAGAGCACCAGTCAGTGAACTATATAAAAGTACGAGCCATACCGCATTCTCTTGAACTGCATGCTTTTTTGCTACTTCGTAAATTCCAATAAAAAAGGCTGATATAAGTGTAAGTACTAACCAAATCATATTTGCAAAATTTTCAGCAAATATAGGATATAAGATTTGATTAAGAATATAATTTAAGAATCATTAATGATTTCGGACGCCCACGTAGGGGGCGCCCCCTACGTGGGCGTCCGAAAATTAATTATAAAATTAATTAAGACCCTTTTGCTCAATTAGAGCATCAATAGATGGCTCTTTACCTCTAAACTTAACATATTGCTCCATTCCCTCACCCTCGCCCACTTCTGATAAGCAGTGTTGACGGAATTTTGCAGCTAACTCTTGATTAAATATATCTCCACTCTCTTTAAATGCAGCAAATGCATCTGCATCAAGCTGTCCAGCCCAATAATAGACATAATATCCAGCGGAATAGCCACCATTAAAAATATGACTAAAATATGTAGAACGATAACGAGGTAGAATCTCTTTCATCAACTCAATTTGTCCCAACGAGAAACGCTCAAAAAGCAACATATCTTTAATCTGTGACGCCTCTTCTGTTGACAAAGTATGCCAATCCATATCAAGAAACGCAGCAGCTAAATATTCAACTGTATTAAATCCTTGATTAAACTTACTACTCTCTTGTAGCTTTTCAATCAACTCATCTGGAATAACATCTCCTGTTTCGTAATGCTTAGCATAATGACGAAGCACTTGCGGCTCTGCAGCCCAATTCTCCATCACTTGTGAAGGTAACTCCACATAATCTCTTGAAACAACTCCTGCTGTTCTTTTGTACTCTCCATCAGTGAATAAACCATGAAGTGCATGACCAAATTCATGGAATAAAGTAGTTGCCTCATCCCAAGTCAATAGCGCAGGTTTGGTAGAAGTTGGTTTTGTAAAATTACAAGTAATAGTTGATATTGGATGAACCCTTTCACCATCTTTATAAGATGCTCTCCTAAAACTTGAACACCAAGCCCCAACATCTTTTCCGTCACGTGGAAAATAATCTAAATATAACAAGCCAATGTGCGTACCATCTTTCTCTTTTGCTTCAAAAACTTCAACTTCTGGATGGAAAATTGGCATATCGCTCAACTTTTCAAAAGTAATTCCATATAGCTGATTAGCAACCCAAAACATACCATCACGAACATTATCTAATGCAAGATATGGTGAGATAAGTGACTCATCTAAGTCATATTTTTCTTTTCTTAATTTTTCTGCATAATACCACCAGTCCCATGATTCAATAGTAATATTATCTCCCTCTCTATCAGCAATAGCCTGTAACTCCTTTAACTCTTCTTTAGCCCGTTTTAGCGCAGGTTCCCATAGATTATTCAAAAAGCTCATAACATTTTCAGAGTTTTTAGCCATGTTTACCTCTAAAACAAATGCAGCATGGTTATTATAACCTAATAATTGAGCTTTCTTTGCACGTTGCTGTGCCATCTCTTTAACAATATCTTTATTGTCATTCTCATTATTATTGTCACCACGCATAAAGTATCCTTTATACAACTCTTCGCGCAATTCTCTGTTTTTTGCAAAAGTTAAGAAAGGAATCCAGCTTGGTTTTTGAAGCGTAAACACCCATTTTCCTTCTTCTCCTAACTCTTTAGCAGTAGTAGCTGCAGCTTCAATAATATCATCAGATAAACCATCTAAATCTTCTTTATTCTCAACAACTAACTTGAAATTTGAATTGGTTTCAGCTAATAAATTTTCACCAAATTGAAGAGTCAACATTGATAAAGATTGATTTAACTCTCTCAACTGCTTTTGCTGTCCTTTAGAAAGATTAGCACCACTTCGTTCAAAATCAGAAAAGTATTTTTCAACCACTCTTATTTGTGATGATGTTAAGTCACTCTCATTTCTCTTTTCATAAACAGATTTTATGCGCTCAAAAAGTGCTTCATTCATCATTATATTATCTGAATGCTCTGTCAATATAGGCATAACATCTTTAGCAACTTCAAGCATTTCTGGAGTTGTTGAAGAAGATCTTAAATTAAAAAACACCAAAGATACCTTGTTAAGCAACTCGCCTGATTTATCAAAAGCTAAAATTGTATTTTCAAAAGATGCCTCTTCTTCATTATTTACAATCGCCTCTATCTCTGCCACTTGCTCTTCAATTCCTTTTAAAAATGCAGGTTTATAATGTTTTACCTGAATATCCTCAAAAGGTGGAGCTTGAAAAGGTGTTTCATATTCCTTTAAGAATGGATTACCAGATGAACATCCGGTACCAATTAATGCTACCATAATAAGTAAATAAAATAAATGTTTCATAGATTGTTATTTATAAATTTGCCATAAAATTCAACATAATTGCAGGAAGTTGCAAACTTCAATTTCACAAGTTTGGAGAGGTAATTTGCTTATAAAATTAATAAAAAAATGCTACTCCAAAAAGGAATAGCATTTTTTATTTTATAATTTTAATATTTTATCCTCCTAGCATCGAAATTAATACACCAGCAGCTACGGCAGAGCCAATAACTCCAGAAATATTCGAGGCCATACAATATTGCAATATATGATTACTTGGATCATGCTCTAATGCAACCTCATTTGCAACTCTTGATGCCATTGGAACAGCACTTAATCCAGTAGCTCCAACCAATGGATTAATCTTTTTCTTAGCAAATAAGTTATATACTTTAACTGCTAATATACCACCAGCAATTGAAATTGCAAATGCTAAAAACCCACCTACAACAATACCAATTGTTTGGAAGTCTAAAAATACCTCATGAGTCATTGTTCCTCCAACAGCAAGACCTAAAAATACAGTTGCTGTGTTCATAATTGGTCCTGTAGCAGCATCTGCCAATCTCTCTGTTGATGTTCCAATCTCTTTTAACAAGTTACCAAACAACAACATACCTAAAAGAGGTACAGATGATGGAACAAAGAAAGCAACAATTATTCCTAATATAATAGGGAATAGTATCTTAACTGTTTTTAGATTCTTGATCTCATTTTTTGGAGGATACAATTTGTCTTGCTCTCTCATATTTATTTTAAATTCCTTTTTGGTCATTAATAAATTAGCAACTAAAGGAACTATAACAGGCACTAAGGCCATATATGAATATGCAGCAATAGCAATTGGTCCTAAAAGATGAGGAGCAAGCATAATAGTTGTATAAATAGCTGTTGGACCATCTGCACCCCCAATTATACCTAAAGATGCAGCCTCTTGTGGAGAAAATCCTAAAGCTATTGAAACTAATAGCACAGTAAAAATACCTATCTGAGCAGCAGCACCAAAAAATGCAAGACGCAAGTTTCTAAGCATAGGCCCAAAGTCTGTTAATGCACCAACTCCCATGAAAATAATTGGTGGTAAAAACCCTGTCTTAATTAGTGAATAGTAGAGATAGTTCATCAATCCAAATTCACTAGCTATCTCAAACAGGTTCATATACCTACCGCCGGGCAAATCTATCATTTCAGCTGGAACAACTCCCATACCACCACCTGGTAAGTTTGCTAAAATTACACCAAAAGCAATTGGTACAAGTAATAACGGCTCATACTGCTTTGCAATTCCTAAATATAATAGAAGCAAACCAATAGCCAACATCAACAATACACTTGGTGATTGAAAAATGTCAGCAAAAGCAGTCATTTCATATAATTGATTTAAAAGGTTCATATCGAACAAATAATTTAAAGTAAATAATTAAATTTTGTGATTAAATATACAAGGGACGAATCCCTTGTATATTATATTTTTTTACTGAAGAGTTACTAATACGTCATCCTCTTCAACATCATCACTATTATTTACAGCAATGCTAGCTACAACACCATCTCTATCAAAACGAACAGCATTATATGTTTTCATTGCTTCAATGTAACCCAATAAATCTCCAGCTTTTACGCTATCTCCAACTTTAATTGGTGTTTCACTACTATCTTTTGTCAGATAAAATTTACCTTCTAATGGAGATACAATTGGCTCACCACCACCTGATGCAATAGGTGCTTCTGGTGCTCCTTGAGCTGGAGCAGCTACAGGTGCAGCTTGACTTCCATCATAAGATACAGAAACAACAAATTGCTCACCATTAACATTTATATTCATTGTAGATGGTTTCCAATCAGCTGGTAAAGATGCAGCACCTTTTTCTGCCTCTTTAGCTTTTATTTCTGCAATTTCTTTGTTGAAGTTTTCTTTAGCTTGACCAGATTTATACATTCTATATTGCTCTGGGTGCATTGCTAATTCAAACAATTCTTCATCATCTTCACCATACTCCCAACCATTTTCATCCATCTCCTTACGGAATGTATCAAGTGCATCAGGATACGGAGTTTGTGGATGTCCTGTATAGAACTCACGTCCCTCTTTCTTAGCTAAATCTAATAATTCTTGGTCAACTGTTCCAGGTAGCTTTCCGCTGTTTCCTAAAATCATATCCCAAATATTATCAGCAATCATGCTCCAACGCTCACCACCTTTTTCCATTTGAATAACGTTCATCAATGCAACGTTTTTCACATATTGGCTAAATGGTGTTACAAGTGGAGGATTTCCTAATTTTGGCCAAGCATATTCAACCTCATCAAAAAGTTTGATTAATAACTCATCTTCTGTAAGTTCTGGTTGATTATTTTTAGATTTCCATCTATTTAAGCTAGCTAGATTTTGCTGTAAGTCAGCCATTAAACTACCCATCATACCACCTGGTAATCCTGGACCGATTAATAATGAGTTCATTAAACGGTTTCTTGGACTAATAAAAGCACCTAAGAAATCGTCCATAAACTCTTGAGTTAAGCTACGAACTTTCATATATGCGCTCATATTGATATCAGGTACATCAAAACCTGCATCTTTAAGCATTGCATGAACAGTTAATAAATCTGCATGACCTGTTCCCCACGAAAGTGGCTCCATACCAACATCAATAATATCAACTCCTGCTCTACAAACCTCAAGTATTGTTGCAACTTGGAAGCCTGGACCAGCATGTCCATGATATGTTAATGTGATTTTTGGATTTATTTTGCGAATACCCTCTACAATTTGACCTAACCACGCTGGGCGCGCAATACCTGCCATATCTTTTAAGCAAATCTCATCAGCACCAGCATCCATTAACTCCTTTGCTAAATTCACAAAATATTCAACAGTATGAACTTCTGAATATGAGATACTCATTGCTGCTTGAGCAATCATACCACCCTCTTTTGCGTATTTAATAGAGTCAATTATATTACGTGGATCATTTAATCCACAGAATGAACGTGCAATATCAGTACCTTGCTTCTTCTTAACTTTAAACATAAGTTTACGAACATCAGCAGGAACAGGTGTCATACGGATACCATTCAAAGCTCTCTCAAGCATGTGAGTCTGAATACCAGCATCATTAAATGGCTTAGTCCAGGCACGAACAGCTTTATTTGGGTTTTCACCAAAAAGAAGGTTGATTTGCTCAAATCCACCACCATTGGTCTCTACTCTTGCAAAACAACCCATATCAACAATATGTGGAGCTACTCGCTCTAATTGGTCTAAACGTGGCACATATTTACCTGATGATTGCCACATATCCCTATACAATAGGGAAAATTTTATTTTACGTCCCATAGAAAATTATACTTTTAAATTTATTTTATTTCTTTTCAATTGATACAACATCACCTTGGCCATTTGTTACAGCCTTTACAGCAGCAACAATAGCAGCTGCAGTTGAACTACTAACAGAAGAACCCGAAGATTTGCGAACTACTTCAGCTGCAGGCAAAAAACGATTTACAAAAAAAACGATAGCATTGCCTAACCAAACTACTAAAAGTAGAATAATGAAGACGGTAACCATACCGACACCCATTAATTCAAGAGCTAAACCTAAACTTTCACTCATAATTATCTTTATTTAATATTATTTCTTTAATTGTAAAATCTAATTTATTTAACAATACAATATTATAAATTTTATATCGATTTTAAAACTATTGTGACTTTTTTAGAAATGACAAAAAAACACCCTCTTCTACACCCTCCTGTAAATCAAGCTATTAAAACAAATAGAACAAAACTCAGAAAAAACACTTTTCTTAAAAAAAGTTAACAAAACAGAGTTGTTTAAACAAAAACAGCAATAGTGCTATTAAATAACAATGCGGAACAAAAAGATTTAAGATTTAGAACGACCACGTAGGAATATTTCGACTGCACTCAATAACTATACCCACACTTATTCTTCCTGAATTTTCATCTTTCAACTATCAACTATCAACTGTGTTAATTTTGTGCAAGTTGCAGTCAATAAATTTCGGTCGCCACATAGGGCGCCCCTACACTAATTTTTATAAACTAGTGCATAAATTCCACCAGTTAATAGCGAACCACCAACTATATTGCCTAGAGTTGCAGGAATTAAATTATTAAATATAAAACTACTCCAACTTATATCAGCTCCATGAAATATTGCGGTTGGAATAAAATACATATTAGCAACACTGTGCTCAAAGCCCATTACTACAAATGCCATAACGGGAAACCAAATAGCAATTATCTTACCTGTTACATCGTGGGCTGCAAAAGCTAACCACACTGCTAACGCCACCAACCAATTGGCTCCAATGCCTTTTATAAATACAGTTAAAAATGACAAATTTACTTTTGCTTCTGCTAAATTTATCAAAGATTCATTCCAAGGATATTGATTCAATACTCCTGCCTGATATGTTAAAATATATCCTATAAAAAGTGCGCCAACAAAGTTCCCAATATAGACCAATGACCAGTTTCTTAACAAATCTCGAAATTTTAGGCTTCGTGAAATTAATGGAGGAATAAAATAAGCTGTATTACCAGTAAATAAATCTGCACCAGCAATAACACATAATATTAAACCCAATGGGAAAACTGCTCCCATGGCAAATTTTGAAATTCCTGGATTAGCTAAAGCAATTTCGGGCATTCCACCACCTACAAGAAGAGCTAATAAGCCACCTAAAGCAATATAACTACCTGCAAGAAATGCTAATATTAATGTTTTTAAACTTGAAGTATTATGACGTTTTAAAGCGGCAATTTCTGCCTGCTTCACCAACTCTTCTGGATTTTTAACTGCCATTTTTTAATAATCAATTAATAACAACCTCTTTTACGTACTTTAAAAATATATTTTTAGCATTTTCCAATGCTTCAGGAGTATTATGAGGAGTTTCTTTTAATTTATAGTCCCACCCCATTGCTTCATATTTATGAACACCTAACGAATGATACGGCTGAATCTCAAGCTTTTCAATATTGGATTTTGAAGATAATAATTTTCCTAAATTATGTATATCCTCTTCATCATCGGTATATCCAGGCACCATAACATAACGAACCCAAGTAGGCTTTTCAATTTTCTCTAAATAGTCTAAGAATCTTAATGTTCTATTATTTGCCTCGCCAGTCAGTTCAATATGCTTGATATTATCAAACTGCTTAATATCAAGCAAAACCAGATCTGTAGTATTAAGTAATTTCTTAACATCAGAGGTTAAAATAGAACCATTGGTATCGATACAAGTATGAATATTACTACTTTTTAACTTTTTAAATAACTTCATCAAATTTTTAGCCTGCATTAGAGGCTCTCCACCAGACACAGTTATACCGCCCTTTTTACCATAGAAAGGTTTTTGACTACGCGCCATTTTCACTAATTCCGAAATGGCATACTCACGCCCTGTTCCATATTCTATTGTATCAGGATTTGCACAATATAAGCACTTAAAATTACAGCCTTGTAAAAAGAAAACTTGTCTTATACCTGGTCCATCAAATGTTCCCAACGATTCTACAGAATGAAGTCGAAGCATATTATTTATATTAAAAATGAAGTTCCAAA
>CAZHHH010000112.1:7414-8861 GCA_964532085.1 uncultured Marinilabiliaceae bacterium | reverse complement strand
CCTTGTGGTACTTTACCTATATCGTGCCATTTTTGTTGTAAAGCTTTAAATTCCTGAAAGGTTTCATTTACAGATTCTTGTTTGTTTAATAGTTCTTTTATACCCTCAATAACTTCATATTTAGCTTTTAAGTTTTCCTCCTTTTGAGCTTCAATATCCTCAGATTCTTTCTGTCTGTTAGTTTGAAACTCACTGAAAGTCTTATAAAATTGCGATTTCAGTTTATCTTCTGGTAACTCAAAATCTTCTTCAGAATTTCCATCTTCAATGAATTTTGATTTTGCTCGCTCTTCTTCACTTTTTGTTTTTTTATCAAAACTAATTCGCATACTTGTAACAGTACGACTATGCTTTGATAGAGGTTTGTCTGTTGCTATTTGCTGAAAAGTTTCGATAATTTCTTCACGAGTTAGTAAATCGAAGTTTATATCACCTAACTGTTTGTCTTCATCCTTAGATTTTTCGCTACTTTCATCAGATTTTTCGTCTGTTTGTAGTTCCTCATCTGGTTGAATGTCAGTAGATGATTCTGTAATCTCTTCGATTTCATCATTTCCTTTATCTTCATTAGGAAGATCATAGAGTTCCTTATTTTCCATCGCCATTGGAGTTTGGAGGTACAACAACAAGCCCATATATTTTATGGACATTTAATTTACACTATTACGAATATATTACATTTCAAGACAATGCACAAAATTTTTACTAATTATAATCAATTAATTCGTTGGTTTTTTTTGTTTACTTATATTTGTACAAAATAAATAATGATATGCGTATAGATATTCTTACTCTTTTTCCTGCAATGTTTGAGGGGCCTTTTAGTGAATCTATTTTGAAACGTGCTGTTTCTGCAGGTAATGTTGAAATTCATTTACATAATATACGTGACTATTCAACTGATAAGCATAATAAAGTTGATGATTATCCTTTTGGCGGTGGAGCTGGTATGGTTATGCAAATTGAGCCAATTGCAACTCTTATTGAGAAATTGCAGGCGGAACGCAGTTATGATGAAATTATCTATATGACTCCCGATGGTGAGCGATTAGAGCAACAAATTGTGAATAATCTATCACTTAAAGGAAATTTAATTATTCTTTGTGGCCACTATAAAGGTGTAGACCATAGATTGAGAGAGCATTATGTAACTCGTGAAATATCTATAGGTGATTATGTTCTAACTGGTGGCGAATTGGCTGCTGCAGTCTTGATTGATGCTATTGTTAGACTGATTCCTGGTGTTATTTCTGATGAAACGTCAGCTTTGACAGATTCCTTTCAAGATAATCTGCTCGCACCACCTGTTTACACACGTCCTGCTGAATATAATGGATGGAAAGTTCCTGAAGTATTGTTATCTGGACATCAGGCAAATATTGATAAATGGCGTGAAGAACAGGCTTATGAAAGAACAAAAAAGTTGAGACCAGATTTGTTGTAAAAT
>CAZHHH010000112.1:0-7314 GCA_964532085.1 uncultured Marinilabiliaceae bacterium | reverse complement strand
ATTTAGGACGACCACGTAGGGATGCCCCTACGTAATCGTCCTAAATATTTAATCGTTTTCCTTACCAAATTTATAACAGTGAGCTTTATACGGACAATATTTGCAATTATTTAAAACCTCAGTCTGTTTAAAAGATATTTCAGGGTTAAAAAGTTCATTAATAGTATTTAAGAACTCGCTGGTAAACTCTTTTTTTATCTCCTCATTTGAGTAATAAATAGGCTGACCTTTATCTCGTGTATTTTTCTTTTGGATAATATCTGCTTTGAAATCAGGGTTATATATACTTCTTAAAGGTATTATATTTGGATTTATAGGCTGATTTTTATATTCAGAGTTGTCTAAGATATAAGAGTATAGTAAGGTTTGGAAAATAGCCTTTGTTTTATCGTGGGTTTTTTGATTAAATAAATCCTCAATTTTTATAAAGCTATTTTCTGCTCTTCCAGTTTTGTAATCTGCAATAATTATCTCTTTACCTTTTTTATCTACTCTATCTATTTTTCCTCCTAAATGTATTGTTCCAAAATTGGTATCTACAGTTGCTTTTACCTCTTTTTCAAGTCCAATAATTGTGAAAGGAGCACGATTGGCTTCAATTTTTAATAGCTGAATTATATATTTAAAGATAATTTCAAATACAAGAATGTTTTTCCCTTGCAAGTCTTGATATAATTTTCGCGTACTTGTGTCTGTTTTAAACTCCTTATCAAAGGCTTCTTGCAATTTTATTTTTATATTCTCTTTATCTTTGATGATTCTATAAATGTCTTCTTTTGTAACCTCTTTGCCGATAAAATCTTCAAAAATATTTTGAATAACTTCGTGAAATATATTTCCAAATACTCTACCAGATAAATCTTCTTCAAGCTCTTCAGATTCGGAAATTTTTAGTATATATTTATAATAAAACTTTAGTGGACAAAGTAGATATTCACTTAGAGCTGATGGCGATAGCTTTTTATCGCCATTTTTCCAATCGTCTAAAATCTCTTGTACTTTATCGTTTTTCTCTGCTATTAATTCTCTTCTCTCTTGAATATTAATTTGCTGTAATGCACTTTGTTGAATTATCTTGCCTGGATATTCATATACTAATTGTTGTAAAAATCTACTCATTTCACTCTCCTCTGTAAGAGCTTTATTTGTAGTGTAAATTAACTTAATATTTTTTGCACGATGTATCAATCTATAAAAATAGTATGCAAATATAGAATCTTGATTATCAATGGTTGGTAGCTCATATCCCTTTCTTAAATTAAAGGGGATAAATGTCATTGGAGGATTTTTTTTAGGAAAAACTCCCTCTGTTAATCCTAAAATAATCAAATTTTCAAAATCAATTGCTCGAGACTCTAAAATTCCCATTATTTGCAAACCTTTTAGCGGTTCGCCCTTGAATGGAACAGACTGTTTGAAAATAATTTTCTTAAACAGTGATTGCCACGTTTCGGGCGATGGTCTTTGTTCTAATTCAGATAAAATATCTGACAATCTCTTTATTGTTGTATATAGAAAATAGATAAATTCTTGTTCAATATTAACCTCTTCTTCACTTTCTATCTCTTTATATATAAGCATTAATATGTTATGCAAATATTCTTCTAAATCGCTTGTGGTTTCTATTTTAGAAAAAATAGTTTGCATCATTTCCGAATCTTCAAAATTTGATTTAGGAACAAAAATCTGCTTCTGTTTTATTAATTTATCAATACTTTTATGTGCTTCTTCGCCTAAAATCAAGTTTATATATTGATGTCTTAAAACAGCTGTAACATCTTTATGATAAAACCACACTTTTCCCTCTTTTGTAACTCTAGTATTGTTTTGTAAAGAGAGTAAAATATCTATCAATGCAAAGGCTGGCGTGTTTTTTAACGGATAACCTAAAGTGATATTTATTGATTTATATTTCGACGGAATTGAATATAAAACAGGCAGAAGCATATTTTCATCAGCTAATATAACCCCTGTTTTCTCATCTGTATCACTAAAATTCTCTGTTTCTAAAAAATCATATGTAATTGATGATTGCTCCAACTCATTTGAAGCTGCAGCTATTGTTATGTCAGGGAAATCATCATTGAATGGATTGTCCCAATCTCTTGGCGATGGGAAGTTTTCCAAATTATATTGCATAAATTTATATGCTTCGTGCGGAAATTCTTCGTGACTAGCTAGATTTGTTGTAGGTGCAATCCATCGTGGATAGTCCCAAAAGAAAGTAGCTTTATTCTGTTTTGAAAGTTGATTAAAGATCTCTTTCTCACATTTATTAAGGGCATTAAAACCAGCAAAAACTATTGTCTTATAATCAGTTTCTATTAGTTTATCTTTAATTGTTTTCTCTGCCAACTCTCTTGCAACCATACCTTGATAAGCTAAACCCTCAGATTTTAATAAAGCTCTAAATTTGGTATATAGCTCAGGCATTTTTTTCCAAAGGTCTATAAAACTCTCTTGATGTGAAGAGATATTTGCAGTATTAAATGTGTCCCAAAAGTTTGTTATGACTTCAATTTGTTCTTTTGTTAAATAGCTGAAATCATTCTCTATCTCTTTAATGTCGTGAATATTGCTCATAAGCATTTTTGCATCAACAAGATAGTTGTCAATATCATTAAAATCTTTTATAAAAATATCTCCTAAATCGATGAATTCATCAATTGTTATTTCACTATTTATAACTTCCTTATAAACTTGATGAAGTTTAAATATTAAAGTGATATTATCACTTATAGGAGTGGGATTATATGTGTTGAAGAACTCGCTAATAGTCATAATATCAGGTGACCAAATAGGCTTTTTAACCAAACTTTTGAGTTCGTTTTTAAAAAAATGTGATGCTCGCTGACTTGGAAATACAAAACAAAATTTATCCAATTCATTGGGGAAATTATCTAAATGGTACTCTACTATGCTTTTTAGAAAGTTATTCATAATTTATTTGTTAAAATTCATCTTAAAAATAGCATTTTATCTTCAAAAAAATAGAAAAATTCAACTTAAAAGCTATTTTTAGATAAAAGTATAGATATTATCGAACTTGTATCGTTATTTTTTGTTAATAACTTTATATATGCTTTAAATTTTTAATGCTTTGAATATTTTATTTAAAATTTTAATATAAATATGAAGGACTTCTCTTTTGTTGGAAACAGTGAAATTGCCTCTATTGAGTCTTTGTATAATCAATATTTAGAAAATCCAGACTCGGTTGATTCTAGTTTTGCTGATTTTTTTAAAGGTTTTGATTTTGCTTTGAAGCACTTTCACTCTTCTCCTGGCCATATTGTTGATAAAGAGTTTAATGTTATAAACTTAATTCACGGTTACCGTCAGCGAGGACATTTATTTACCAAAACTAATCCTGTTAGAGCACGCCGTCAATATTTCCCTACTTTGGATATTGAAAATTTTGGACTAGCTGAATCTGATTTAGATACAGTGTTTCAGGCTGGCTCACAAGTTGGTATTGGTCCATCAACTTTGCGTGATATAATTGCTCATTTAGACGAGACTTACTGCGAGTCTGTTGGTGTTGAGTATTTATATATAAGAAAGCCTGAAGTTGTTTCTTGGTTAAAAGAGAAGATGGAATCATCTAAAAATAAGGCAGTTTATTCAGCTGAGTATAAGAAAGATATTTTTTATCAGTTGAAAAAAGCTGTTGGATTTGAAGATTTTGTCCATAAGAAATTTGTTGGTCAAAAACGCTTTTCTCTTGAAGGTGGTGAGACCTTAATTGTAGGATTAAATTCCATAATTAAAAAAGGTTCTTCGCTTGGTGTAAAGGAGTTTGTGATAGGTATGGCACATCGTGGGCGATTAAATGTTTTGACAAATATTTTAGGAAAGCCATTCCGTAATGTGTTCCAAGAGTTTGTTGCTCAAGAGTATGATGACGACATCTCTTTAGGCGATGTGAAATATCATTTAGGATATGATAAAACGATTGAACTAGAAGATGGTAAAAATGTACGTTTAGCACTTCTTCCAAATCCGTCACACTTAGAGGCTGTAACGCCCATAGCTACCGGTTTAGCCCGTTCACGAATTGAGCATACATATAATAATGATGAAAATCAGGTTGTTCCAGTTATTATCCACGGAGATTCAGCTATAGCTTCGCAGGGTGTTGTGTATGAGGTGGTTCAAATGGCAAAGCTTGATGGATATAAAACAGGTGGTACAATTCACGTTGTAGTAAATAATCAAGTTGGGTTTACTACAAACTATATTGAATCGCGCTCAAGTACTTATAGTACTGATGTTGCAAAAGTTACTCATAATCCTGTTTTTCACGTTAATGGTGATGACGCAGAAGCAATAGCTTATGTTTTTGAGTTGGCTATGGAGTATCGTCAAATTTTCAAAACTGATGTGTTTATTGATATTTTGGGTTATAGAAAATATGGACATAATGAGGGAGATGAACCTAGATTTACACAGCCTATTTTATATAAAGCAATTGCTAAACACCCAACTCCGTTGCAGATTTATGCATCACAACTTATTAAAGAGGGAGTTTTGAGCAAGTCAGAATCCATTGATTATATACATAAGTTTGAAGATTATTTAGAAGAGGAACTTGAGGTTTCTAAAGGTATGGAGAAAATATCTATAGATAAACTGTTGCCAGATTTATGGGAGCCTTTTAATTTTCCAAATCGAGAGAATTTTAATGATAGAGCCGTAACTGGTGTTGAAAAATCTGTTTTAGATAGACTTTGGAAACAGGTAAATACACTTCCTGAAGATAAGAAGTTTTTCTCTCGTGTATATAGAATATTAGGCGACAGGCAAAAGATGTATGATAAATCAAAAGTAGATTGGGCTATGGCTGAACTTTTGAGTTATGCAACTCTTTTGGAAGACGGACATCCAATTCGACTGAGTGGGCAAGATGCGGAAAGAGGTACATTTGCTCATCGTCACGCAAGTTTTGCTATGGAAGATGTGCAAGAGAGATATATGCCTTTACGTGATGGGGAAGGTTTTAATGCAAAATTTAATGCTTATAATTCACCACTTTCTGAATATGGAATTATGGGCTTTGAATATGGTTACGCAATTGGTGTACCTGATGGTTTAACAATTTGGGAAGCACAATTTGGTGACTTTTATAATGTTGCACAGGTTATTGTTGACCAATATATATCATCTGCTGAGGAGAAGTGGGGATTATCTAATGGTCTTGTTCTTTATCTACCTCACGGCTATGAGGGGCAGGGACCAGAGCATTCTAGTGGTAGAATTGAGCGTTTCTTAGCACTTTCGGCTCGAAATAATATGAAAGTAATGAATTTTACTACTCCTGCTAATCTTTTTCACGCACTTAGAGATCATCTGAAAAGTGGTTTTAGAATACCGATGGTTATTTTTACTCCAAAAAGTTTATTGCGTCATCCAAAATGTATATCAGATGTTGCGGAACTTGAGTCAGGTAGTTTTGAGCCAGTTATTGATGATACTAATGTGGAAGTTAATGAGGTTACTCGTCTCGTATTTTGTAGTGGTAAGATATATTACGATTTATTAGCTCGTAAAGAGGAACTGGATGCTAGAAACATTGCAATTGTTAGAGTTGAGCAATTACATCCATTCCCAAAAGATGAAATCAATAAAATAATTGCAAAGTATCCAAAAGTTATTCTTACTCTTTGGGTACAGGAAGAGCCTGAGAATATGGGGCCTTGGAATTATATAAGAAGTATGATGCCTGAACATCACATTGTACCTGTTGCACGATTAGCAAGTGCAAGTCCGGCTACAGGACTGTCTGGATTGCATACAGTTGGTCAAGATGAGATAATAGGTAAGGTATTTAAAGCTTGTCATTGTGAAAAGAAATTACCTTATTGTAATCTTAATTGTGTTGAAGGCAAGAGTAGAGATGAAGTCTTAAAACAACATTATTATTTGAGTAATCCATCAAGGTTCTCAATTTGATTTTATCTATTTAATTATTTACTAAGAAAAGTTATTACTATGATAGTTGAAGTAAAAGTACCTACACCAGGAGAATCAATTTCAGAAGTTGAATTGGCAACTTGGCTTGTTGCCTCCGGTGATTTAGTAAGAAGGAATCAAGAGTTGGCAGAGATTGAATCAGATAAAGCTACTTTATCTTTGATAGCTCCAGAGTCTGGTAAAATTGAGTTGTTAATTGAAGAGGGTGATACCGTAATGGTAAATTCTGTTGCTTGTAAAATAGATACATCAGTTGAAGTGCCCGATGCTGAAGAGGATATTATTATAGATGTTGATGATGCTGTTGAAGAGAAGAAAGAAGACGTAGCTCCACCAAAATCTGAGAGTGTAAAAAGTGATGATTCAAAAGTGAAATTAACTCCATTGGCTCGTAAAAAAATGGAGGTTGAAAATATAAATATTGATGATGTTATTAATGGTCTCCGTAAATTAACTTCATCTGATATAGATGCAGCGATTCAAGTAGGTGGTGAATTTATTTCTAAACCAAAACGAGAAGAGCGAATTGTTGAGAAAACAAGAATGAGCCAGCTTAGAAGGCAGTTGAGTAAACGACTTGTTCAAGTAAAGAATGAAACAGCTATGCTAACAACCTTTAACGAGGTTGATATGAGTAACTTAATGGCTCTTAGACGAAAATATGAAAAAGCAATTGTTGAAAAATATGGAACAAAAATCGGTTTGATTCCATTCTTTTTAAAAGCATCAGCTATTGCTATGAAACAACATCCATCGGTTAATAGCCAGGTTGATGGTGAGGAGATTGTTAGTTTTAATTATGTTGATATTGCTGTTGCAGTTCAGTCTCCTAAAGGGTTAATGGTTCCTGTTATTAGAAATGTTGATGAGCTATCGTTGGCAGAGATTGAGTTAGAACTTCAACGATTAGCCGAAAAAGCAAGAAGTGGAAGAATTTCTTTGGAAGAGATGACTGGTGGTACATTCACTCTCACAAATGGCGGTACTTTTGGCTCTATGATGTCCACACCGTTGATTAATCCTCCACAATCTGCAATTATTGGTATGCATAATATTATTCAACGTCCTGTAGCTGTTGATGGTGAAGTGGTTATTAGACCAATGATGTATATTGCATTAAGTTATGACCATAGAATTATCGATGGAAAAGATTCTGTCGGATTCTTAGTTAAGGTTAAGAATATGATTGAAAACCCTTCTTCAATGTTATTTGATGGTAGAGCAGGAGAGGAGATGCTTTTGGGGATATAATAACTAATATTAGAATCAAAATAAAAAGAGGCTTCATAAAGGAGTCTCTTTTTGTTTAAGTAAATGTCATTTTCTTGAGTTCCGCATTGG
>CAZHHH010000111.1:5851-9134 GCA_964532085.1 uncultured Marinilabiliaceae bacterium | reverse complement strand
TGCATCCCCGGCACAGGCGGGCCGCTTATTTGGGGCTGAGACAGCATCGACCCGGCGTAAAGCCGAAGCGCAGCGCCGGGGACCCGGGGGCAGCACCCGGCAGCTCCACCAACGGGAGAAGGGGGGTTTGGGGGGATGAGGGTTAGCAAGCTGAAAGTAACTTTGGAAGTACATCAGCGGAGAAAGGCCCTTGTCTGGTTCCACAACTGGCTGATGGTCCTGCTGGCACGGCTGGGGATCATCAGTGTAGAAGAAGGCCTACGGAGAGCCGGACAGGTTCCGGCAGATAGCTTTTACTATCGGGTGGGCAAGGGAGCCTGGCGAAAAATAGACGGAAAGGTTGAGGTGGCATGAGGGTTGCCTGTAACAAAGGCTGCGGTAAAGAGTTTAAGCTCGCATCGCTCAACAGCCGCCGCCTTAAAGACGACATCGACCAGGTGTATTTCACCTGCCCACACTGCAAGAGGGAGTATGTCGCCTACTACCTGAACGCCAAAGTCAAGGCTCAGCAGCGAAAGCTCAAGGCCAGGAACAAGCGGGCCGAAGTGGAAAGCATGAAGCGGCAGATCAAGGCGGAAATGGACCGGGTGCGGGCCGAGGTTGAAGGATGAACACCACCATCGGACCACGACGCCCCCGGCGACTATGCAAGCACCCGGGATGCCCCGAGCTGGTAGGGGCTGGGCAGGGTGGCTACTGCCCGGAGCACGCCAAGGAGAGGGCCCGCGAGCTGGAGAGCCGCAGAGACACAGCCAACCAGCGCGGCTACACATATCGCTGGGGAAAGTATAGCAAGTGGTTCCTGCAGCAGCCGGGTAATCAGATATGCAAGCTGCGCCTCGACCAGCGATGCAGAATGATTGCAGAGTGTGTTGATCATATCGTTCCGCCTTCTGGTCCCGACGATCCGCTATTCTGGGATGAGAGCAACCACCAGGCAGCTTGTCTGGTCTGCAACTCGATAAAAGGCAGACAACCGCTGAAGGGTGACGATTGGATCGTGTCGCCAGATCGTGTTACGAATCGTGCTACGAATCGTGCTACCCCATAGGGGGGTAGAAATCCTTGGGCACATTTTGTATAAACCAGCGGCATAACTATTTGCGAAAAATGTTCCCAAAACCAAGGGCAGGCTGTGCGTAAGGGAGGGTGTGTGGGTTTTGCCAAAAAACGATCTTCGCTTTATCATAGGAATCGATGACATTAAACCAATCAACAAGCAGCCCAGGCGCGACAAAGACCCCGAACCCGAGGAAAAGGTGAGACCGGCACCGAAGCGCGCCACGGTCCTGAAGCGCCGGAGTGCCAACACCTACCGCCGCGCTTTTTCCGAGACCCAGCTGCTTGATCTGGTTGAAAACTTCACTTTCGCGGACGGCGACAGCTACCACTTCATCACCGGCGGCGACGTTGACGCGCTCTCATACCTGAAGATCATCCTCCGGCAACAGCCCCTTGACTACTGTCTTTTTTCCACCTGGTGCATGGCGTCGGAAGACATCTACCAGATGCAGGACTGGTTGGAATCCAGCAAGATAAAAAAGATCGACGCCTACGTCGGCGAGATATTCCCCAGCACTTACCGCCTGGAATACGGCCTTCTGCGTCCCATCATCGAGGCCCACGGCGGCCGCGTGGCGGTCTTTCGGAATCATGCAAAGATATTCGCCGGTTACGGCCCGAAGTTTTACTTCGGTATCCAGACCAGCGCAAACATAAACACGAACCCGCGGACTGAGAACGGCTGTATCACCATCGGCAAGGAAATCTTTGAGTTCTATTTTGACTATTTCGACGGTATTGTCAGCTTCGTCTAACTAAGGGGGGGTGAAACCGTGGCGGGAGGCAGGCCATCCAAACCCATTGCTCTTGTGAAGGGGCACCGAACCAAAGCCGAGATCGAGATCCGTAAAAAAGCAGAGAAAAAGCTGATGACCGGCTCCAAGCTCCAGGAATGGCCGGAGGTAAAGGCCGATCCCGAAGCACACAAAGAATTCTTACGCGTCCGCCGGCTGCTGCGTTCTATTGACAAAGACGACGATCTTTTCGGTGCCATGATTAACACCCACTGCCGACTGAAAGGCGAAATCAAAGCCTTCGAGGACATGAAAGCCGCCATCGTTGAGCAGATCGCCGAGATCGCGAGGATGCACAAGGCGGGCGAAATCGAGACCGTGCTTTATGTCAGCGAGCGCGGCAAGCTCCAAGACCGTTATATGTCCTGCGACCGAAACGTCATGGCCAAGCGAAAAATGATGCTGGACATCAGCAAAGAAAACATCATGACGATTCAGGGCGCCCTGCGGACCATCCCTAAGAAGCCGGAAGAAAAAGAAGAAACACCGATGGAGAAATACCTGCGCGAAAAAAGGGAGGCGCGAGGCAGGTGATCTGATTGCACAACAAAGACCGCGCTCTCGATGTGATAGAATTTATTCAGATGCTGAGGCACACCGGCGACTTCTACGGTGAGCCTTTTTTACTGCTCGACTGGCAGCACCAGGTTATCTGGGACGTTTACGGCACCGTGAAGGAGGATGGCCGCAGGCAATACCGGCAGGCCTACCTTGAAATTCCCAAGAAGAACGGGAAAACCGAGATGGTCGCCGGGCTCGCCCTTTACCACCTGCTCTGCGATCCACCGAGCGGCGAAATTTACTGCTGCGCCGCCGAGCGCTTCCAGGCCAGCCTGACCTACAAGGCCGCGAAGCAGATGGTCGAGCAGGACCCGGCGCTGCAAGAGATGGTCCGGGTGGTAGACAGCAGCAAAGAGATCCACAACAGAAGCACCGGCACCTTCATCAGGGTGCTGAGCGCTGAGGCATTTTCCAAGCATGGCCTGAATCCGTCGGTAATTATCTTCGACGAACTCCACGCCCAGCCCAACCGCGACTTGTGGGACGTGATGACCTTCGGCTCTGGTTCCGCCCGGCGTGAACCCCTGCACTGGGTAATTACCACCGCCGGGGACGACCCCGACCGGGCCAGCATCGGCTGGGAGCAGCATGAGTACGCCCGCAAAGTTATAGATGGCGAAATAGTTGACCCGACCCTATACGCCAGGATCTACTGTGCTGACGAGGACGACGACATCTACGACGAGGCTGTCTGGCACAAGGCAAATCCGAGCCTGGGGCGCACCATTGACGTCGAAACGATTCGCCTGGAAGCGCTCAGGGCCCGGAACGACGAAGGAACAGAGAAGCTTTTCCGCTGGTTACGGCTTAACCAATGGGTGTCGCTCAAAACCCTGGGCTGGCTGCCGCTTACCCTATGGGACAGC
>CAZHHH010000111.1:0-5751 GCA_964532085.1 uncultured Marinilabiliaceae bacterium | reverse complement strand
CTGGCCCGGCAATACGACGTAGAGTTCCTCTGCACCGACCCCTGGAACAGCCGGATGCTCACCCAGCAGCTGGCCAAGGCGGAGATCGAATCGCTGGAGGTGCCGCAGACCTTCGCCGGGACATCCGCAGGGATGAAAGAGCTTGAACGCCTGCTCCGCGCAGGCCATCTGACACACGAGAAAAATCCTGTTGCCCGCTGGTGCTTCGGCAACGTAGCTATCGTCATCGACGGCAACGAAAATATCAAGACCATGAAGAACAAAAGCACCGACCGGATCGACGTCATTCAGGCGCTCATAAACGCCATGAGCATCGCCATAACGCAGGAAGATAACAGCTTCGTCTACAACTACCGCGGGATGCGATCTTTACTTTAAGGTGGTGATAGCTTGAACATTTTTCAAAAGCTCCGCTTTACCTTCTCCAACCGCTTTGATGACATGATGCAGAAGTTTCTCATCGGCCAAGATGTCGTGAACGTTCCCGCCGGTCCGATGAACACTGCGACTGCCATGAAATACACCGCTGTCTTCGCCTGCATCCGCGTCCTGGCCGAAACCTTCGCGTCGGCCCCGGCCAAGCTCTACAAAAAAGTAAACGACGATGAGCGCGAAAGCGTGAGCGACCTGGCGATTTATGAAATCTTCCACGACCGGCCGAACGAAGAAATGGCGCCGTTCAACTTCAAGGAGGCCTGCATGATCGCGCTAAACACCGGCGGCAATGCTGTCTGCGAGCGCCTGGTCAACAGGAGCGGCCAGCTCGTCGGGCTCTACCCCTACCAGTGGCAACAGGTAAAAATCGAGCGGGATAAGGAAACCAGGGCGCTCAAATACAAAATCAGCAACGGCGACAACGTGATCGAAAAGGAGCTCACCCGCGACCAGGTATTCCACATCCCCGGACCATCCTTTGACGGTGTGATCGGGCTCTCTCCCATCGAATACGCTGCGTCGGCCATCCGCCTGGGCCGGAGCTACGAAGAATTCGGTAATCGGATGTTTAAAAACGCGGCTATGCCTTCCGGCGCCTTCAGCGCTCCGGGAACACTCAACGACACATCATTCCAGCGGCTAAAAAAGGAGCTGGGGGAAAACTACGCTGGCATGAAAAACATCGGCACGCCCATGCTGCTTGAAGGCGGCCTTGTTTTCACTCCCTTCACCATGAAGCCCATCGACGCCCAGCTCATCGAGAACAAGAAATTTCAAACTGAGGACATCGCCCGGATCTACCGCGTGCCACTACACCTGATCCAGAACCTTGACCGCGCCACCAATAACAATATTGAACACCAGAGCCTTGAGTTCATCATGTACACGATGCTGCCCTGGTTTAAGCGCTGGGAGGAAAATATCAACATGCAGCTGTTAACCCCCGTTCAACGGCGTGCTGGCTACTACATGGAGTTTGACCTGCGCGGGCTGCTGCGGGGCGACCAGATCAGCCGTTCCAGGGCTTACGGCGTGGGCCGTCAGTGGGGCTGGTTATCTGTAAACGACATCCGCAAACTCGAGAACATGCCGCCCATTCCTAATGGCGACATTTACATGGAACCCGAAAACATGAGAGAGGCCGGCACCGCTGGCAGCGGCGAGAAGAAGCTCGAGGCCCTGACCGAGGAGATTTACAAAATGCTGAAGGAAGGAGGCGCTGCATCTTGAGATTCTGGAATGTGAGCAAAAACGAAGCCGGCGAATCTGAAGTAAGAATCTCCGGCGAAATTATCGATGACGAATGGAGCTGGCTCTACAATTGGTACGGCATCCCCTACGCCACCCCAAACAAATTCAGGAAAGCCCTCTCCGAATTGAATGGGCAAGACATCACCGTCTGGATCGATTCGCCCGGCGGCGACGTGTTCGCTGGCATCGGCATCTACACCGCCCTGATGGAGCATAAGGGAAACGTCACGGTCAAGATCGACGGCAAAGCATTTTCCGCCGCGTCAATTATTGCCATGGCAGGTGGTGAGATCCTGATGAGCCCTGGCAGCATGATGCTGGTCCACAACCCCTGGACCTACGCCGAAGGTGAGGCCAAGGATATGCGTCACGCTGCTGACATCTTAGACGAAGTCAAAGAGGCCATTATGAACGTGTACGAACTGCGGACCGGGCGGACCCGCGAGGAAATCTCCGCTATTATGGACGAGGAAACTCCCATGGCGCCGAAGCGAGCCATCGAGGAGGAGTTCGCCGACGGTATGCTCTACACCGAAGAAGTCGAAGCGGTAAAAAATCACTTCATGAGCACCTACCGCCCGGCAATCATGAACAGCTTCAACAAGTCCCTGGAAATGGCCCTGGAAATCAAGGAGAAGCAGAAGGTGGAGCCTGAGGAAGTCAAGGAACTTGAGCCTAAAGAAGGCAAGGATCCCGAAGAAAGCCCGGTCCGGAACCGGGTTTTTGATAAGCGGCGCATCATCAACGTGCGCTCAAAAATCCAAAACAGGAGGAAGAAATCACATGGATAAGCTACAGAAGCTGTTGGCCCGGCAGGATGCGCTGCTTGAGCAGATGACTGCCCTGGCCGACAAAGAAGAGCTCTCCGAGGAAGAGGTTGCATCCTATGACGCTATGGATGCAGAGTATGAGAACAACGAGAAGGAAATCGAGCGTCTGGAGACACTGGCCAAGCGCAGGGATGCAAGCACTGCGCCGGTAAATACCCCTGTCGTGACCGTGGTAAACGAACCGGCTCCGCGGCCCTACAAAACCCTGGTTGCCCAGCTGCGAGATATCAAAGCAGCAGCGCAAGGGATGCCCACCGAAAACCTGCTCAAACTGCAGAACGCTGCGGGCATGAGCTCCGGCATCGGCGAGGAAGGTGGCTTTGCCATTCAGACAGATTTCGCCGGGGCGCTGATGGAATCGGCTGCAACCGCCGGCGATATCCTGCCCATGGTGGACAAGTACGCGGTGACCGACGGCTCAAATGCCGTCAAATGGATCGACATCGAGGAAACCGACGTCAGCGAAACCGTGTTCGGCGGTGTCCGTGTTTACTGGGCGGCTGAAGCTGCCACCGTGGCGGCGTCTCACCCGAAACTCTCTGAGAAAGAGCTCAAGCTCGAAAAGCTGATGGGCTTCGCCTACGCGACTTATGAACTCGAGGCCGATTCCAGCTTCGTCAACACTCTGTACAACAGGGCCTTTTCTCTGGCCATTCAGCGGACCCTGGAAGGTTGCATCGTCTCCGGCGACGGCGTGGGCAAACCCCTTGGCTTCCTGAAATCTCCGGCGTTGGTGGAGATCGCAAAGGAAACTGGGCAGAAAGCTGGCACCATCCTCTGGAAGAACCTCTCCAAGATGTATCACCGTATCCTGGATAAATCCAAGGCTGTCTGGCTCTGTCATCCAGACGCACACGAGCAATTCGACTTCCTGGACTTCCCCGTCGGCACTGGCGGCGTCCCCGTTTACCTGCCTGCGACCCAGCAGGGGACCATTGACACCCTGCGCGGCAAGGCGATCACCGAATCGGATCACTGCTCCGCTCTGGGGACGAAGGGTGACATCAACTTTGTCGACCTCTCCCAGTACATGCTCGCTTACAAAGGCGGCGTGGACGCGGCGAGCTCGATCCATGTTCAGTTCCTGACCGCTGAAAACTGCTTCCGCTTCATCTTCCGGGCCAACGGCCTGCCGAAGGTGAACAAGCAGCTGAAAATCAAAAACTCCAACGCCCTGCGCAGCCCGTATATCACGCTGGCAGCCCGGTCTTAAGGAAAAGGAGGGTAAATAACCATGTTTATCAAAATCGTTGAACGCTTCAGGAGCCGTGTAGTGCTGGGACCGAAGACGACCGCCAGTAATGCTGCTGAAGCCTACCTCGCGCCGACTCCCGGCGTGATGGGCATTACTCTGCGTTGCGTCGCTCTCATCGGGCACGCCACAGTGCTGAAACTCTCCCTCAAACACGCTGACGACGCTGCCGGCACCAATGCTGCCGACTTCGCCGACGTCCCGATCTACGTTGACGGTGTTCGGCAGGCTGATGGTCACGAGCACACCCTGCCCGCGAAGAGCAGCACTGACATCGCTTACATCGTAGACTTCTGCATCGATCCGGCGGTCATCCCCGACGGCAAGCTGATTGGCATTGAGCACGGCGTCAGCGCTGCGGCCAACATCCTCTCCGTCGAGATGATCGAGGACGTCGCTTACAAGCCGACCCCGGCCTGAGCACAGTAACCGCATATAGAAGGGCCGCCTCTTTACCGGGGCGGCCTTTTAATAATCAAAAGGAGACGATGACATGATTGCGAACGTTGGCTCCAAATGGGAAGAGGGAAACCTCGTTTTTTACTCTAAGCTGACCGGCCAGGAACTCCTAATCTTCGACGCTGAAAACAACAAGCTGGAAATCCCCAGCGGCTCCGGCATCGGCACCGCGCTCGAATCTCTGACCGTAACCGAACCCGACGGTGAAACCATTGAAGTCAAAGATAAGAAACTGCAAACCAAAGGCGTCACCGAGGAAATCGAAATTCTCGATAGCGACGAAGAGCCTATCACCATCACCATCAAAAACGGCCTGATCGTTGGCATCGAGGACGGTGATTAATAATGGGCGTTATCCTTCTTTCCGGTCCAACCCCTCACTACATCGGCACCGAGGCTGACCGCACAGGTATGACTGCCCCCGAAATCGGCGCCGAGTTTTTCGAGAGCGACACGGGCCTGACGTATATTTATTGCGGGACCGACTGGACCCTGAAGCTCTACCCGACTGAAGAACCGAGCCCCAGCTAAGGCGGTGATAACGTGGCTATAAAACTGATCAAGGGCCCGGTGAGGGAGCCTATCAGCCTCGTCCAGGCAAAGCAGCACCTGAACGAAACCGAGACGATGAACGACACCTTAATCCAGAACCTGATCGCGACTGCCCGGGAATCGTGCGAGGAATACCAGAACCGGGCCTATCTTACCCAGACCTGGGAGCTCTGGCTCGATGCCTGGCCGCCCGTGATCGCTGTTTCCCGCCCGCCGCTGCAAGCTGTAGAATCCATCTGCTGGTATGACGCCGAACACCAGGAGCATACCCTCGACCCGGCAGAATACTTCGTTGACGCGAACGCCGAACCTGGCAGAATCTTCCCGACAGCGACCTGGCCCGCTGGTCTGAGAGCCGTAAGCGGAATTTGCATCACCTTCAAAGCCGGCCACGAGTGCGAAAAAGCAATCCCTAACAGGGTGCGGCAGGCGATCTTACTACTCGTCGCCGAGTGGTATCTCAACCGTGAAGCATCGAGCCTGACAGGTAAAGCGGGCGCTGAGAAATTTAACCGCGAGATCCCCTTCGGTGTGACCCGGCTACTCGACTACGATAGGGTGGTGCCGACATGATCAAAGCAGGAGAGCTCCGCCACCGCGCCACTATCTACCGGCCCGCCCGGACCAAGAACATCGACGGCAACCCGAAGGAAAAATATGTCCCTTTCAAGTGTAACGTGGCCGTGGGCTGGCAAAAATCCCCCTGGGGGCGCGAGTTCTGGGAAGCGAAGGCCTTGCATGGAATCAGCGTCCGGCGCCTGATGCTGCGTTACATCCCCGGCATCCGCGAAGATATGCGAATTACAGTCAACGGCAGAACTTACGATATCGTCCCCCCAATTGATAACGTGGCGGACCTTAACCGCGAGCTCATCCTAACCGTCAAGGAAGTGGTTTAATGGATACCACAATTCACGTCAAAGGCATGGATGACCTCACCGCCACCATCGACCGGATGATCGAGGGCATCAA
>CAZHHH010000110.1:0-9164 GCA_964532085.1 uncultured Marinilabiliaceae bacterium | reverse complement strand
GAATGGATAAACGAACCTGAAAAACTGATAAGACATGGAATAGAAATTGGAAGAATCAAAAAAGACGATTTACTTTACGACAACAGAGTTATATTAGATGTGTTTAAAAAGGGAAATTCATATATAACTAAATACAGACTGTCAGAAGCATCTTCTAGGGCCACGATGTTAAGAATTAGTAGGTATGTAGAATTAGATCTGGAAAACCACATTGTTGTTATAGATAGGTATAATAATTTTCATTTTCATTCTTGCGGATATGAGGCTATTAGTGGAATTGCCAGATGGAAGTATATTTCCATAAATGATGTTTTTTATATTGAATTTATTAACGAAAGAATAGCAAGGCTGTTTACAGCAGAAGAATTTGACAAATATGTTCCAATAGATAGTATCTTATTAGCAGAAGCAGAAGAATTTTGGGACAAACAGATGGGTGAATGGAGTGAAAAAGAAGCAAAGGATGAAGAAGTAATAGAGGAAATAGAAACTGTAGAAGATTTAATAAGCTTTGGGCTAGAAAAAGGATATGTATATTTTGAAACTATAGAGAGGTTAGTAGACGAAGGGAACAATCATAGAAGTATATTATATGAACTGCAGGATAGAGATATAGTGGTAAATTATTAGGTGGGGATAAAATGGACGAGCCTGTTAAAGAAAACATAAATATTATCAATAATTTTAGATATAAAAAAGAAGAGGATAATGGTAATTGTATTTTTGTTAAAACAGCTAAAAAGGAATATGAAATAAAAAACAATGAAGATCTAATAAACTTTGGATTAAAAAACACTTGCATATCTTTTGATCTTCTGGAACAATACTGCAAATTATTTAATAAGTCTCAGTTTGAAATTAGATTTTTTCTAAATGATAGGGACATCAAATTAACCTCAGATAAAATTGATTTTGTGGTTTATAAAAAAGATGGATTAGACATGGTTGCTGAAAATAAAATAAAGGAGTATATGCCCATTAAAGAGGGCATAGAAGAAAAGGATATAGATGGTACAACATTTAGTTATAAAAGTAACATAAGAATAAACAAAGATATAGATGTTAGAAAAACTACAATCTTGAATTTGAGGTTGAATGAAATAATTGCTACGTTTTTAAACATATCATGTATTGGAAATAGAATTAGTTATCATTCCTCAAGGAATTTTTTGAAAAAACACCTGAGTGAATTTGAAAAAATTGGGCTTTTAGAAAGAGAAAGAAAAAAAGGCAAAAGAACGGCTTACATTGTTACTGATGAATGTATAAATATAGCTGAAAAATTAAAGTCATTATTGTTAATGGATATTACACCAAACAAAAATTTGTTTATGGATAAAAGGATAGCCTCTAAAAATAATATAAAAATTTTATTTAGCTATATAAGAAAAGACCTTATAAGTGTTTTAAATAAGTTTGATGATTTCAAATTTTTATTAAGATTGATAAACGATTTAGACAATATAGGTAGATATACCATGATGGATATAGTTAGATACTGTATAGAAAACAAATATGAATCTGAATTTATTCAAATATTTATTGGCAACAAAGGTACAGCAGGAAAAGGGGCTATAATTAATGGTAGAGATATCTGTCATAGCAATATAGCTGCTACAAATACCTGTGGTTCTAATTGTAATGTATGTTATAAAAAACACAATATAAATTCAAATAATAGGGTGGATAAGTTACTATATGTTCGAGATGTTGTAGCAGCGAAAAAGTATCAAGAAATAATTACTAGTAGGGATTTGAAAATATTAGTTAATGATCCCCTGACACTAAAATTTTTAGTAAGGTTTGGAGTGACATATTACAATAAAAACATTTTGAAGGCCCTAGATGTCATAAGTTCCCAAGTTCACATGAAAAGTACTGGAGCGTATTGCCCATATAAGGACGAATGGAGAGTTAGTAAAAATGAGATATAAATGTAAAACGTGTAATCGAGTATTGCATCAAAAAGTATGTCCTGTATGTGATATGGACGCAAATGTTGAAAAGGCCAAGGTACCTTACTGTAATTATTGTAATATGCCAGTTTGGGATTTAAATTTAAGACAAAAATGTAATGTGTGCGGGGAAAAGATAAGTAATTGGTATAAAGATTTAGTTCCGGTTTTCTTGGAAGAAAAAGTTTTGTTATCAGTAATATTTAAGGAAAATATACTTGATAAATCAGTATGGAGTTTAGGGTGCAATATGTACATAGTTAATAGTGAAAGAAAAATTTTAAAGTCAGATGAATTAAAGGATAAAGAAGGTATTATTAAAAAATACAAGAATGTTCTTGAAAATATAGACAAACAAACTTTGCTTGAAAAAGAAGCTAAAAATATTGAATTATTTGTTAATGCTAACAAAAATAGATTTATGGAAATTGAGACAGAAAGTCATAATTATGTAAAGCAAGTATATATTGAAAATCAAGATAGGATACCTATAATCTCTTTCAGTGGAGGAAAAGACAGTATTACAATTTCAGATATTGTCAGACAGGCATTATCTAGAAACGATATAATACATATATTTGGAAATACAACTTTAGAGATGGAGGAAACGATTGAATTTATAAATGAGTTTAGGAGGACAAATCCTCGGATACCATTTATTGAAGCTAAATCAAATAAAAATTTTATTGAATTGTGTGAGGAAATAGGTCCCCCTACTCGTATGGTAAGGTGGTGCTCATCTATATTTAAATCTGGGCCGATATCTCAAGTCTTAAATTCCTTTAATTATGATAAAAAGACGGAAAATTGCAAAAAGTTTTTGACATTTTACGGAATCAGAGGGGAAGAATCAGTTTCTAGGGATAGATATGGCAGAACCTCTAATAGTCCTAAAATAACCTCACAAAAAGTTGCATCACCCATATTTGGATGGTTAGATTTTGATGTATGGTTGTATATACTTTCAAGGCAATTAAAATTTAATAAAGCATATAGAAAAGGATACAGAAGGGTAGGATGCTGGTGTTGTCCTAATAATTCAAAATGGTCTGAAACCCTAAATTCTATTTATATTAATGATAAACAGTCTATATGGCAGGAGTTTTTATACAGTTTTGCCAAAAAAGCTGGCAAAAAGGATTATAAGGATTATATAGATGAGGGTTTTTGGAAAATGAGGCACGGGGGAGAAGGCCTAGATAATAGTCATACTAAGGTAATTAGGGTTGACTGTATAGATGAAAATTATGTAGATTTCATTCTTAATAAATCGTATACAGATAAATTAGATGAATATTTAAAACCGTTTGGAAATATCCAAAAAGAAACAAAAAATGATATTGTGTGGATATATATATATAATAAAAAATCAAGCAAAAAATTATTTACAATTAAAAGCAGCTATGGTTCTCGGGTAATTAAATGCAATATTCATATTAATTCTAATAAATTTTTATTAAAACAAAGGATTGAATGCCAGTTAAGAAAGTATCAAATATGTATTCAATGTTCATCATGCGATAGCATTTGTAAAAATGGTGCTATTACAACTTTAAATGGTGTGTATAGAATAAATGAAAATAAATGCGAACATTGTTTGGAATGTGTAGCAGGACATTTTGTAGGGGGCTGTTTAATAAATGAGATGTTGGTAAAAAAGAAAGGGGATCAGAATGAAAAAGGGGCATTCGGGTCAAAAATTCAAATTTGATGTTCCGTTGATTTTTAAGATACTAGAAGATATTCAAAATGGAATTAATCAAAAAGAAACTATATCTATTGAAAATGGACTTGGAAGTAATAAAATTAATTCCTATATTGAATATTTGAACAAGATAGACTGCATAAATAGGAATACAAATGGGGAGTACATATTAACTTATTTCGGGGAAAAAATGAACAAAATCAAACATAATTATTTATTTGCAGAACCATTACTATTATATAAATTATGTAGAGGTGAAGACAATGGAGGACATTTATATTTTTCAATATTAGTTAATTTTATACTAAATGATATAGCCTTTAAAATCAATAATAAAACTACACTTTCGGATATAGAAGGTCTTTTTGAATTAAAATTCCCAGAAATAAAGGTTGGTAACAGGTTAGAATTATTAAGACAAGCTTTAAATCTTGGCCTATGCGACACCATCACAGGTTTTGGCAAAATGGGAATGGTCACTCTAAGGGATGGACAATATGAGGTTACAGGTTATATCCCGCATAAATTTATTACAGCATATATTTTATATGATAATTGGCCAAAAAGTAGAGCTGCATTAAAACTAGATGAAATAGTTACAATGGATTACTTCCCTTGTAAAATATTTTTTATGACCCAGGATTTGTTTATGGGCCAAATATACGAATTAGCTGAAGAAAGAATATTGTACATAGAAAAAGAGGCGGGGTTAAATCAGGTTAGATTAGCACCTAATTTGAGTTCCAAAAAAATATTAGATAGGATTGTGGAAATATGTCAATAAAACTAATGCCCTCTCAAAAGCAACTTTATGAAAATATAGTGGCTAAAGAAGAAAAATACTTTAGACGAAATAACATAATATTATTTGGCAAACAGCAAACAGGTAAAACTGAATTAGTTAAATATATATCACAAAAAGAGAAAAATTATAAATATATCAACTTTACAAAAAAACATTTAGAAAGTTTTGTATCAAATACAAGACTTAATAGTATACGTTTTAATGATTTACAAGATTATTTAAGGATTAATTTTAGTAATGGGGCTAATAAAAACACCAAAGTTATTTTGGATGAAATAGATTCTATAATTACAGTTATTGCCAGGAAGGATAGTTATAAACTTTCAAATTTATATAAGCAGTTTCTACATATGGACTTGCCTACAGAATTTATATTTGTTAGCTCAATTTTTAATGACTTTATATTGTCTGATTTAATTAGTAATTTTAAGGATAGAATATATGTCTTGGGTTTTAAGGAGGCTGATAAAAAACATATTATTAAACACTTTTATAGTAATATTAACCTGTTTGATATAGAAGACATTGTAAACCTGAGACAATTGTTAAGTCGATAGTATGCATGGGGGGATAGCTATGAGGTTAAAAGAAGTTGTAAGTATAAAACCTATACTACAAGTAATAGATTTTCAATCAGAAGATAAGAGCCTAATTGATGGATATGTGATAATGGATCAAACTGCAAAATATTTTACAAAAATTTTTGAAGGTTTTACTCAAGTAAGGGATGAAAAAAGTACAAACGAGCATGGATCTATTCAACCAGGTAGTGTAAGCAGATGTCATAAAATAACAGGAACATATGGAGTAGGGAAATCGTATTTTATTTTAATGCTAAAAGCCATGCTAGAGTCTTTGGAAGATGAAAACGATTTTAATAATATCATACACAAATTTAAAGATTTTGAAAGTGTGGTATATCAGTTAAAAACCTTAAAAAAGGAAGCAAAAAAGTACATAATTGTAAGTATTAACGGGAAAAGTTTCTCAGAATTAGATTTTAAATCTGTGATAGAAGATCAAGTATATAAGACTATTGCAAATGAAATAGGAAGGGAAAACTTGAATTTTGATAGTTTTTTTGAAAATACAGTAAATCAATTAAATGAATGGAAAAGGACTGGTAGTGTATTATATAAAGAATTTAAAGAAAAATTTAGGGATAGTATTGATTATACATATGATGAAATGATTGAGGATTTAAAAAACAGAAAAAATGAAGCAAAAGAAAAATATATTAAGGTATATAAAAACATAATGAAGCAAGAACCCAGTAATACATTTGATTCGTTAGATAAGTTTCTAGATGAGGCGAATGAAAATGTAATTAATAATGGACATGACGGAATAGTTATATTGTTTGATGAGTTTTCTACATATTTAAGGAGCAGGTCAGAGAAAGGACATTTAAATATTGATCTAGGAAGTATTGATATTTTGGCAGAAAGAACCATGCCAAGCTCTGCAAGGAAAATTCATTTTATAACCACGGAACATGAAGATATTGAAAAAATTTTGGAAAAAATTTTGGACAATATGGATACAGTTAAAAAAACGGCAGGTAGATTTGAAAACCATACTCTACATTTTGAAAAAGGAGCACAATTAGTACAGAGTGTAATAGTAAAAGATGATGAAAAATTTAAACTAGTTAAATTTGAGAATAGCAATGTATTTGATAAATATTTAAAGGTTAACGATTATGCTCAACTAGAAGATATATATCCTATAAATCCATTCACATTGGAGTATCTTGTCAGGATTTCTGAAAAATATGCCCAGGGGGATAGGACGCTATTTTCTTTTATAGATAAAAAACTGAGGGCATTTGTAGAAACAAATGATGTTTTGTTCAAAAATGACTATTTAAATCTACTGGGTGTAGACGCTATTATGGAAACATTTGAAGTGGATATATTGAATGGAAGGGAAGAATTTGCAAAAGCATATAATACACAAATTCAGAGAGCCAAAAGCAATTTGCAGAAAAGAGTAGTAAAGGTTCTGGCTTTAGATTATGCTGTTACTATTACAGATGTAGGCAAGATAAGATCAGGTATTAATAATGAAAATATTGAATATATATTATCTTTACCTGAACACGAAGCAAAGGAATCAAAAGACTATCTATTAAGAGAACAGAATGATCCTGATTCATATATTATTTTTAATGAAGGAACTAACGGCTATGAGTTATCACCAGATACACAGGGTATTGATGTAGAGGAAGAAATAAACAAAGAGCTAAAAAACACTAATGAAATAAGAATGTTGGAAAATTTAATTTTAAGTCGCTCCATGGTTTTGGATATTAAAAATAAATTCATCATACCCAAAGAATCAAAAGTTTTTCCTTTTGAGAGAATTATAGAAGGTAAATTCATAAAAAGTTTGGGGGAATTAAAAGAATTAGACATTGAGGATGAATTAAATAATTGTAATGAAGATGGGAAAATAGTTTTTTATATTCCATCTGCTGGTCAAAGTTATGATTATAGTGCTGTTTTAAATGTGGCTAAAAATAAAATTAAAGAGACACAAGGCAATAGAGTTGCAATAGCTGTTCCTAAAACATTTAATTTTTTTGGCGACAAATCAGTTATGTTAAGAAGGTATGAAGCAATACAAAGATTAACTAAACAAGAAAATATCATGAATAATCCTAAGGCGGTAAATATAATCAGGTTGGAAATAGTCAGATTAAGGGCAGAAATATATAATAATTTGGGCCGCTTTGGTAGATCTGAAAACTTCATATTTTTATTTAAAGATAAAACATTAGATTATGTAAGCAATATGCAGCAGATGCTTGTGGATTGGCTAATTAATAGAATATATACTAAATTTCCCACTGTGAATGTAGAAGATTTTAGCAGCAGGTCTCCTAGCAATCAACTGATTCAAAATCTTATAGTGCCCAGAAAAGCGGAAAAAGTAAATCTGAATTCTAGTAAGGTCTATGCAAAGCAGATTAGAGATACCTTAGAGCCATTGGGCTTAGTAAAGTTAACAAAGACTCCATACGGATATAGGGTAGAAATTAAAAAACCGGCTGACAATACTATTATGGACGAAGTTTTTAGGATTTTTGAGAAATCAGAAGAGGAATTAACTATAAAAGAAAAATATGAATTTTTAGTATCCCCACCATATGGACTTAATGAACCATTGTTCGAGGTTTTTTTCGCACTTTTTATACAAACATCTGATAAATATTATTTAAAATCTAAAGAGGGTTCTAGGATTGAAGTTACGCCAGATAATATAAATTGTCTTTGGAATAAAGAATATACATTATGTATTACCGAAGATGCAGTTTCTTTTAATGTAAAAAAAGATGCTATAAATATATTAGAAGTTATAGACAAGGCATACTCACTTGCCCAAAGTTATAAACAGCTTCGTCCTGAAGATCCTTCTGATGAGTTTGGTAAGTTTGATAAAGCAGGTATTTTTATAAATTATATAAATTTACTTCAACAAAGAATAAAGATGTTTACTGATAGTTTAAAGTTTTTAGAAATAGATACATCAGCCGTTGAAAATATAGATGATATAAAAAATTATTTAAAAAAGGTAAGGGATATAATTAATCCGACAGACATGCTAAATAGTGTAAGTAATTTAATTGATATTCATTTTAGCAATAATATAACGCTTGATGAAACAGGCGATATTAATATATTAAGATATGAAAAGTTTCAAAATTTTTTAGACAATATAGAGTGGTTAGATAATAACAAAAATACACTGAAAGAACAGTGTAATATAATAAATAGATTCTTATCTATGGTTGAGGGAACTAACTTTACAGGGATTGCTGATGCTGTACAATGCGTTAAAGATCAATTAAACGATATTTTATATAATAAAATAGTTCTAGACAACTGGAAGAATAGTAAATATGAAGACAATATTAAATTAGACAAGCTCCAATCAAATATAAACAATGCTATTGAACAATATAATAGTAAATATAAAGAAATCCACAATGTATTAAATATTGAAAAAAATAATTTAGTAGCTGCAGTGAATAACAATGAAAATATTCCCTTGATAAAAAGTTTAGAACAAATTAATTTTGTAAATGTAAAGAAATTAACATCCTTAAAAGAACAGTTAAATAGGATTAAGGTATGTGACTATGATTTTAGTAATAGTGATATAGATATATTTATGTGTGATAATTGTGGCAGTTTAGAACAAATTATAACATCTATAGACAATATAAAACAAAAACAAAATAATATAGAAAAAGAATTATATGAAATATTAAAAAACTATATAGATGAAATGGACAAGCTAGTAGATTTGAATGAAGTAAAAACAAAATATAATAAAAATGAAACTATAACTGATTATATTCATAAAAAATATCCTGATAAATCAGAGAAGATTGTAGAATTCATTGGAAACATTAGAGGCAGCTGGGAGGATAACATTGATAACATAATTGTATTAGCAAATGAACTATATCCTATAATTAACGAATATATAAAACCTGACGTAATAGTAATTGACAAAAAAGAGGTCAGCTATAAAAAAATAATAAATAAAATAAATAGTTTAATAAGGTTTTCAGGTTATAAAAAAATGAGTTTTGAACAGTTTGAAAAAGAGATTATCAAGGAACTAAGGAAGCTGAGAGGAAAATTTGACGAAATTACTATTAATGATTAAAGTACATTTACAGTTTGGG
>CAZHHH010000109.1:0-9370 GCA_964532085.1 uncultured Marinilabiliaceae bacterium | reverse complement strand
TTCATTGTAGATTGTAGATTGTAGATTGTTCATTGTTTAATAATTGTTCCTGTTAGACCTTTTATGCCTTGGGCAGCTTTTTCTAGTGATGTTATAAGCACTTTTCTGCCCTCTTTTGACATAGCAAAACTTTTTGCAGCTTCTATTTTGGGGAGCATTGAGCCAGGAGCAAAATGTCCTTCTTTAATATATTTGTCTGTTGTTTCGATATCCAGTTCAGATATCCATTCTTGATTTTCTTTACCAAAGTTTATGGCTACTTTTTCAACAGCTGTTAGTATAATAAGATAGTCTGCATTTAGTTTTTCAGCCAATTTAGCTGATGCAAAATCTTTGTCAATTACAGCATCTATTCCGACTAATTGGTCATTTTTTCTATAAACAGGAATTCCTCCACCACCAACAGCTATTACAATGTGACCACTTTTTACTAGACAAGCAATTGCATCTTTTTCTACAATGTCTATGGGCATTGGAGATGAAACAACTCTTCTGTATCCTCTTCCTGAATCTTCAACAAATGTATATTGTGTCTCTTTTTCAATTTGTTCAGCCTCTTCTTTAGAGTAGAATAAACCAATTGGTTTTGTTGGATTAGTGAAAGCTAGGTCATTTTCATCTACTACAACTTGAGTAACGACTGCAGTTATTGTTTTATTTATTTTTCTTTTCCTAAGCTCTTCTAAAATTCCATTTTGTAAATGGAAACCGATATATCCTTGACTCATTGCAATACATTCTGCAAATGGAATTATTGGTGTATTCTTATCTACTTTTTTTGATTCTTCAAAGGCTTTATTAATCATCCCTATTTGTGGTCCATTTCCGTGGGTTAAAATAACATCGTGCCCATCTTCTATGAAATCAACGATAACTGATGAGTTTTTTTTGACTAAGTCCAGTTGCTCTTTTGGACTGTTTCCTAAGGCATTTCCACCTAATGCAATTACTATTTTCAAAACAGAGAACTTTTAAAGTTGTTTGTATATATGTTATCGGATTGCAAAACTAATGGAAATTTTTGTTTCTAACTTAATTTGTGAGGTTTTTTTATGTTTTTTTTGTGTAAATAAGTTTAATCTGTGTTCTTTTTTGATGGAACGCTGATTTCGCAGATTTCGCAGATTATCACTGATGTTATTTTATTTTTTTCTGTGTAGATAAGTTTAATCTATGTCATCTGTGTTCTTTTTTGATGGAACGCTGATTGCGCAGATTTCGCAGATTTTCACCGATATTGTTTTTGTTTTTTCTGTGTGTTGATATGTTAAATCTGTGTTATTTATGTTCTGTTCTATCATTTTAATAAAGTCTTGTATTGTTGTTTTAATAGCACAATGATTATCAGATTTTATATTGGCGTTATTATGCAAATATAATTTTCTATTTATCTCTATCATTATTGAGTTTGTACCTCTGTTTTTATCTGTTTGCTTTACAAAGGTGTGAGTGATGTTGCAGTCTATTTGTGTTTTTGGAATTGTATTTCGGTCGCCCATCTTGCCTTCGAATAGACACGAAATAGGGGCGACCCTACAATTTGGTTTATATTATTTTTTCACCAATATTATCCTTTCATCTTCACGTTTTATAATCTCTTGTTTTACAGCTAAATCTATTACATTTTGTAATAAACTCTCTATCTGCTTGCCTACTTTTGCAAAACCAAAGGTACGTGCTAAATATCGCATTACCTCGGCTTCATCTATACTGAAATTGTTGATTATTACTTCTTCCAGTGCAACTAAAATCTCTTCAGGTGCAATGTCTTCCATATTACGTTTCTCAATGTCATTGCTGCGATAGTAGTCTATTGTTGTATTCTCATTCCAATAGAATGGCTGATGATGATTGGTCTCTACAAAGCTCATTGACTGAATTAGTTTCTCAAAAAGTCTCTCTATTCTTGCTCCTGAACGACTAATATTCCATACTTGTAACACTTTTTTATAAAGCAGTCCTTTGCTAATGGGTGATTCTGTAACTACCAATGCCTGCATCTGTTTTTTAATGAGACTATGATTATGATAATCGTGAATATTTTCACTATTGCCATTGGTTACTATCTCCAATTCAAATGCCTCGTAAGGTATTTGTTTGCTAACGATGGGTTCTTTTTCAATTGCTTTAGCGGGTTCAAACTCGTGCTTAATATCAGGCTCTGGTTCAGCAATTTCATTAACTTGAGGCTCTGATTGTAGTTTTTCTACCCTCTCTATAATTGTCTCTATAATTTTATCTGAATTTTCATACCAATCTATTGTCCAGATTCTATGAATATTCCACCCTAAACCTTTAAGAACTGATGGCATAACCATCTCTCTGTCGTTGGTCGTATGTGCGTTATAATAATGTTGTCCATCAACAATTATTCCAAGGATATATTGCTCTGGTTTGTCGGGATGTACGACTCCAATATCTACTTTAAATGCTGAAGTTCCAATATTATACTTGGCTTCTAAACCTTTTTCTTGTAGTTTTTTGCTAATAGCCATCGATAAATGCTGTTTATTCAACGACTCTTCAGCATCTTGATGACTAATAGTTAGCTGTCCCTTTTCAGCAAATTGTAAGAATGATTTTAAACCAGCAACTCCTTCAGATGCTGTGCGGTTTAAATCTATTTCATCAGCTCGCAATGTGGCAAAAATATGCATCTCATATCTTGCACGGGTTATAGCTACATTTAATCTTCGCCAACCGCCCTCTCGATTTAGTGGACCAAAATTCATACTCATTTTGCCCTGTTCGTCAGGTGCATATCCTATGGAAAAGAGAATTATATCGCGCTCATCACCTTGAACATTCTCTAAGTTTTTGACGAATAAGGATTCATAATTTTCATTTGCATATTCTTCTATATCAGGGTTTGACATAAATAGTTTCTGCAATTTATCTTCAATTAAGCTTTGTTGAGCTTGACTGAAAGTTACAACTCCCAAACTTAATTTACGTTTTTGCGGATTGCTATAATGTGCTTCGACATATTTTACAATTGCGTCAGCTTCAAACTTATTGGTTCGTGATTTTCCTTTATCATAAAATCCTGGTATATTATGATATTGTACTTTTTTGTTTAAATCATCGGCCGAAGGGAAGGTTAGAAGTTTATTATCATAATAATTAACATTACTAAAAGCTATTAAACTCTCGTGCTTACTACGATAATGTCGCAGTAAATACTTTGAGGGTACTGAAAGTGAAAGGCAGTCATCTAAAATGCTTTCTAAATCCTCTAGCTCCATATTGTCTTCATCAATTTTCATAGAGTTGAAAAATGATGTTGGTGGCATCTGTTTTGGGTCACCTACAATTACGGTTTGTTTGGCTCTGGCCAATGCACTAATAGCTTCATAAGTTGGGAGCTGAGATGCTTCGTCAAATATTAGAATGTCAAAATGATCGGTATTAACATCAAAATATTGGGCTACTGAAATAGGACTCATTAACATACACGGCGCAATGCGTGGCAAAAGTGTCGGAATTTGATCAAAAAGTCGTCTTATGCTTATGCCACGTCCTCTGCTCTTGATAGCACGTTGCAAAATTCCAATTTCTGAGCTTTGCATTGCTTCGGCTGTGGTGTTTGGCAATTGACTTGATAGTTTAACTCTCAACTCTTGGACTGTGAGATATTGAAAGTCTTTTGCTATTTTTTTGTATTGTTCAATTTTATTTTCAAAAAGCTCGGCATTAAATAGACTTAATGATTCATTTTTCTCAATAACTTGACGAATTATAGAGGTATGAACAGTGTAATTAAAGTAATCGGTAATATTATCACTATTGCATAATTTCTGTTCAAAAGAGTTTATGAGCCATTGCAAATCCATTGTTTCGCCACGTTTGCGGAGTTGAACATAGTTCATCCAATCCCTTAAATTTGGAAAATGCTCCTGAATTTTCTCTAACTGACTTATAGTTTCATCATTCCAATTGTTTGTCTGTTGAAAACGAATGCCAGTAAGTGTTTTATAATATTTTTTCATCTCTCCAAAAGCTTGCGCAACATTCACAAAATCATTGATTAATGACAGATTTTTTTGTTTTACTTCATCTGAATATTGTAAGCCTTTTTCTTCCCAAATATTTACTAATTTCGTAAGCGAATTTCTTCCCCAAATATTGGTCAAGTTGCTAATTTGGTTGATTAGTTTTGCTTTCTCTTGTATGTCATTCAGCTCAGTTTGCTCTCCTTTGTAGAGGTTCTTAAGTTTATTTTGTAGAGTTTCAAATCTGTTTTGTTGAAGTTGAAGTTGTAACTCCTGCATCTGATTAAAATCAATAAAAAACTTCTCAATTTCATTTATATCGTTAAAAGGAGAAGTTCGATATATTGATAACTCTTTTTCAATTTTTCTTGACTGAAACCATTTTGGTAAGAACCAACTTTGCTGTGCTTTTCTCCATTTTATCTCAATTGTAGAAACATCAACTTTTAAAATTGAGCGATTAAAATGTGTTAAAATGGCATTTAAATAAGAAAGATATTTCCCAAACATGTCATTCCACTCTTCATAAGTTTTGTAATTTTCTTTGTCTGATAAGTGACTGATTATTTGTAAATGAATATCAGGCAGTTTTTGGAAAACAGTTGCAATTTGCACAAAATTATCCCATTCATTTTTTGATGATATTGAGAATGGAAATGATATTTCTGTTTTTAATTCTTGAGATTTACTTTTTACATTTAATAGTAGTTCTAACAAGTTTTTAGTTTGCATAATTACTTCATCATTAATTGATGAGGTGAAATTTGGCAAATCAAAAGCAACCAACGGATTTTCTGATGGATGGACAATTAATTTTGTCATAAGTTGAAATTGTGGAAGCCAATCAGACCATTGTTGCCAAAGGTTTGGGGCTAACTTTTGCAGAACTACATCTGTAATAAAATTGTTAGGGAAATTATGCTTTTTATAATTTTCTAGTGTTGTGATACTGTCATATAAGCTCCATCCTGCATTATGTTTCTGATGCAGCACTTTAACATATTTGCTAATAGCTTTTTTAGCATTGTCTAAACGCTCGGCTTCTTGTTCAAAATTTGCTGATTGTGCAAGTCTTCCTGTTTCTATAGACCTTGCCAGTTGTGCTAATACGTCCGATTTTTTCGATTTGTTAGAATGTAGCTCCAAAGTGAATGGTGCAAGACCAATTTTCTCTAAGCGTCGATGAACAACATCTAATGCAGCTTTTTTTGCAGCAACAAAAAGTACTCTTTTGTCGTGATATAGCGCATCAGCAATTATATTTGTAATTGTTTGTGATTTTCCTGTTCCTGGAGGTCCGTGCAAAATAAAGCTTTGGCCTTGCTGTGCAGCAATAACAGCTTCTAGCTGAGAAACATCGGTTGCTATTGGTAATATTACTTCTTTTGATTCAATATTTTCAAAATCTGAAGAGTTTTGAATTTCTTGACTATCATCAAAAGTTAATTTCCCTTCAACTAAGCTGCGAACCATATTGCTTTCAAGTAATTTATCTTGATTAACAACAATATCTTTCCACAAAATCAATCTGTTAAATGAAAAATTACCTAATACTAATTGCTCTTCAACATCCCACCCTTTGAGTTGCATTATTGCTCTACGAATAATCCCCATAACTTTGGCAACATCAACTCCTTTCTCGTCGGTGGGTAGATTTTCTAAAACGCTTAAGTCTAACTCATATTCTTGACGAAGAAATTCTATAAGTGTAATATTTATCATCGTCTCTTCCTCACGACTTCGTAAGGTGAATTTGCTATTTACCGACCTGCGATTTATCTCTACAGGTAGTAATAATATTGGAGCATAGCGAGGTCGTTCAATGTTTTTTCTGTCGAACCATTTTAACAATCCCACGCCTAAATAGAGAGTGCTTGAGCCATTTTCTTCAATTGATTGTCTTGCATTTTTATGGATATGTAGAAGAATATTATCCAAATCTTGTTGGTGATAATGGGTCAGAAGTTTATAATGTTTCAGTTCGTCATTTGCCAATTGATATAATGGTGATGACGGGTGAAGTGGTTGTGTGAAAAGATTATATTTACGTAAAACTTCAGCATTAGGAGCAGGTAAAATAGAAAAACTTTTACCATCCCAAAGTGTATCTTCCAGTTGAGTTATGTCAATATCAACCAGTTGAAGCATATTTCGAGTCATTCTCAAATTCAACAAATTATTGCGTAATGACAAGTCTAAAAGTTTGCGCTCCCACACTTTTTGCTTTGTTTTTGGTTGCTTATCTTGTAGTAAATCATCTTCATATATTGTTCCGAGGTCGAAATCTTTCTCCATTGAAGCAATTTCTTCTTTTTCAATAGCTTCCTCGTCTAGCTGAACAGTTGTCGTGTTGGTTTTTAGTGGTAACGGACGGATACGCAAGGTCCTTGCACGTTTAACATCCACAGACAATAGAAAATTCTCTTTCTGAACCAATTGTGCTTCTCCACTATTTAGTGCATCCGAAAATTTTATATTATTTCCTTTACAAACACTTGTAGCTTCAAAAGCAGCCATCTCTCTAATTCCTTTGGAGAGTCTTTTTGTTATTGCACTTTTGTCATCATTTACAACCTCTGAAAATCGTTCATCTTGCAACCAACATCCAACAAATGTGTGACCACGAACAATAATTAAAATAGGATTTAAGTCAACAGCTTCTAGGCAAGCAGCGAATAGTAGGCTTATGTCAATACAGTTGCCAAATTTCTCTTGTTGAATGGTATTTAATAGTCGTAACCTCTGCCCGATTTCTTCATATCCCGGAGGAAGAGAACTATAAATAATCTCTTCACTTTGCACAGCAGAATATATTGCAGAGATAACCTGCAAAACTCGTTCGGGGTCATCACTTTGATATCCTTCAAAAGCAGTTGTTAAACCTTGTTTTTCTAATATTTCAACAGCTTTTCTTTTCAGATGATATATATAGGGATGATTTGGTGTAACATAAGATGCAAGTAGCTCTGGCATAACTTGAAAGCCGCCAAAATACTCTAAAGGATGAATGCTTATAGGAATATTATCTTCTATTACAACAATCTCATTTTGAGAAATCTTTATTGTTATACTCGCTCTTTCTGTCTCTGACAGCTGATTAAGAAAACCACGATTAACTTTTAAATTATCTAAAGGAATTTTAACCTGTTTTTTTGCAGGAATTGAACTTATGGAAAAATTAAAGGGTTCAAAGCAAGGGAGGTCTGCCGTTATTTCTATTTCCAGTGAATCGGAATTTATTTCAGTTGTATTCTCAATTGCCAATGATTGAATTGGTTTTATGTCATTCAAATAGAGAGATATATTGAGGAATGGCAATGTCTGTTTATGAATTGTTAGTGACCCTTTTTCTTGCATAGGTGTTATTCTTTATCGGTTTATCAAATTTCATTAAGAGTGGGCTTTTTATAGCCTACTATCAAAGTTAACATAAATTTATAGAGAAAAAAGAGCAGGGCTGGATTAACTAATTAAATGAGGTATCCTCATTTGTTTTTTCTGTGTAAATAGGTTTAATCCGTGTCATCTGTGTTCATTTTTGATGGGATGCTGATTTCACTGATTTCGCAGATTTTCACTGATGTTATTTTTGTCTTTTTTTATCTGTGTAAACAAGTTTAATTCGTGTTATCTGTGTTCATTTAGTGATGGAACGCTGATTACACTGATTTCGCTGATTCTCACTGATTTTGTTTTTGTTTTTTTATCTGTGTAAATAAGTTTAATCCGTGTTATCTGTGTTCTGTTCTATCATTTTAATAAAGTCTTCTACTGTTGTTTTAATAGCACAATAATTTTTAGATTTTATATTGGTGTTATTGTGTAAATATAATTTTCTATTAATCTCTATCATTATTGAGTTTACATTTCTGTTCTTTTGATAATGTTTTAAAGGCACAATTGAACCACTATAAGGCCAGTCAATTCCTGTTGAAAGCCCTTTATCTTCGAAGAATTTAACCGATAAATCAATAAGTTCTTTCGATGTGTGAAAAGGGTCTGTTCCAATATTAATATCTGGTCGGTTTGGGTTTTTGTTTATATCTCTTTTGAATGGAATATCTGCAAAAGAGTGACAGTCAATGATTAATGCTTTGCCAAAATGATTTAACTGGTTATCAACTGCTTTATCTAATTTTTCGTGATGTTTCCAATAAAAGTCTGTGAGAATTTTATCTCTAAGTTGTTGGTTAACTATACGCATTTCTCTACCATTATCAGTTTTTTTATATAAAACTCCCATACCATATTTAGCCATAACCTCTTGTGAATCATCAGAAAATCTTTCAACATCACAAAATATTCTAGAAAAATCAGCCACTATCATTTCATTATTCTTTGAATAAAAAAGGTCTTCTGTATACCAATCAGTCAATTTTAAAATCTCTTTTTGTAAACTATCATTATCAATAATAAACCCGTCCGTAAAAGGGATATTTGTTGAAGAGTGGGGGATATGTAAAATGAGTTTTTGTTTCATTATCTCTTGTTTGTAAAGACTTTATAATTACCTGGTTTGGTTAATAATAGTCATAGTTTCTGATATATATATCTGTTAATTCTCCATGGAAATATTCATATTTCTCAATCCAATTATTATGGTGATCATATTTGTACTTGTATTTATATTTGCCATATCCAACACTTCCGTTATCTTTTTCGGTATAATGTTCTTTTTTAATGTTGTTGTGTTTGTCATACCATATTTTATAAATATAATGAAAGTCATCAGCATAATTAGAGTGTCTATGCAGAGTTGAAAATCCCTTTTTGTTATATTTATAGGTGGTAACAAGCTTGTAACCAGAAGACATTATAAAAGATTTATTCTCACCAATTTTGGCTACTTCAAAATCGAGATGTTTCACCTCTTTTGTACAACCTTGTTTACAATAAACATATATAATTATATCAGATATTTCACCATCTATATCATATATTGTTTTTTCGCCTGTATTGCTTTCTTCGTCATGTCTATAGGTGGTTCTAAGCTTTTTGTCACTTCCAGATAGTTCAGTGATTATCTCATAATTGCGCTGTTCGTCTCCATAATAGATATGGGTGCTTCTCTCAAACTCTTCTATACCTGTTTGATGATATTTAATGTTTTTATTTCTAATTATATTGTTTTTTCTAGCAATATATTTAGTTATTGTGTGGTCTATTTTTTTATCTATATATATATGTTTTGATAGAGAAACATCATCTTTAAAATGTGAGTAAGATATTATGGTATCTATCTCATTAGATGAGTTATAATATATCTTTTCATTAATAGCTCCATCAGTGCAATAGTTTTTAAATGTAACTAGAACTAATAGAGAATCATGCACCTCGGGCTTTTTCTTGGTTGCAATGTTTTCTAAACTATAATGATA
>CAZHHH010000108.1:0-9599 GCA_964532085.1 uncultured Marinilabiliaceae bacterium | reverse complement strand
GAAGCACCAGTTGCATTTGAGTCTGGAAGCTCTTTGATTGTGCGTGTAGATAAAACTAGCAACAGGAATGGACGTTTAATAGTGAAAAATAGTAGTTTAAGTTTCAATGGTGATGTCCATATGTTTTTAGAGGAGGGTGAATATGCAGTTGGAGATATATTCGTTGTTTTTTCTGCAAGTTCTTATACTGGACAAGTGGGTGAAATATATCCTGAAACTCCAGGTAGTGGATTATTATGGGATACTTCAGAATTGTTGACAAGGGGAAGAATAAAAGTGGTAGAAAATCCAACAAATATCAAAAATCTATTTAATAAAAATATAAAAGTTTCTTATGAAAAAGTTGGTGTATTAGTTAGTGGTTTAGAAGAAGCAAAAAGATTAGTTTTATATGATACTCAGGGAAATACTGTTTTAGATGAGAGTGTGAATTATTCAAAAAAATGGATTAAAGAGAATCCAGGTATTTATTTTCTGAAAATTGATAATGATCTGTTTAAAATAATTTTAAAATAAACACTATTCATTAAAGTGTACAAATTTTATTCAGGGGGGTTTAACTTTAAAGTTGAATCCCCTTTTCTTGAGTTCTGCATTGGGACACCCCGCAATAGATAATTATCTTGGTATATAGTTGATTTTGTACTATTAAATTTATTCCAAATTGTCTACTAGAAAAAATGAAATAAGTCAAGTTTTTATAATTGACAATTTGAATTTACTCAATTTTGTGCAATTGTTAAAAAATGATTGAAATTTTGTATAGTTGTTAAAAAGTGTTGATTGTGCTGATAAGTAGTCTTTTATCTATTTATGGATTGAGGTAATTCTTAATTTAGGTTATATAAATGTTATGATACAAAGAATTTCTTATAAATAGTAAACTTTAAAGGTTAAAAAACGTTTAAAATACTAAGCTACCCCTCTTTTTTATATTCGATTTTTTGTTGAGTTGAGATTTCATCTATAAAATTTTAAAAATTCGACAATGAAAAAAAGAGCTTTTACTATATTAGTTTTTCTGCTGTTTCTATTACTTCCTATTTCTGCAGTTGATTATTTTGGCATTTGGTCTTGTCATCAAGATTTTTATAAAAAATGGTCTTATAATAATAATAATGAACATATATATGTTTGGAATAGCTCCTTAGAGGATTATAATGATGCTCTAGATAAAGCTGTCGCACATAACAATTGTTCGGTCGATCCACTTGCAAAAAAAAGAGTTGTAAATGGTTGGTGGGGATATGGACTCACTGATGATTATAATGTTGATTTAATGCATTATTCAGATGGATACCTTACTTTCTTTATTCGCACTCCTAATTACTATGGAGATATTAAAATTCAGATAAAAGATAAAGATAACAAGGAGTATGTGTGGACTTTAACAGAGAATGACTATCCACGAAATGATGACTGGTACTTGATTGAATTACCTCTATCAGAAGCTTCAAAAAATATTAACTTCAGTGAAATTCGTCATGTTTTTGAAATACATGGTGATGGAGAGGCGGATTTAATAGGCATAGATGAGATAATATATAGAACGAGTTCATCATCCCTTGATGGTGGTGATTATTATGAACATACATATGCCGAATCAGGGACTTTTGTCGTTCCAGAAAATGTAACATCTATAAATGTACGTGCTTGGGGCGGCGGTGGTGGCGGTGGTAGTGGCAATAAAGAACATGACTGGGAAGGTGGTTCTGGTGGTGGAGGTGGTGGTTATGTTGAGGGAACTATTTCGGTAACTCCTGGGCAAGTAATTAATTATATTGTTGGTCATGGTGGTGCTAAAGCATCTTGTGAATCAGGAAAAATGAATGGTGGCGACGGTGGTGATAGTGAGTTCTTAACTATAAAATCATTTGGTGGCAAAGGAGGAGCTGAAAATGCAGGTAATTCTGGTGCAGGTGGTGGCGGTGCAGGTGGTACTGTTCATTATGGTGAATATGGACATAATGGTGGTAATAACTATGGTGGGCGTGGTGGTAATTCGCCTTATGGTGGGCATGGAGGTGCTGGTGCTACAGGTGAACACATGAGTGGCTGGGGAGGTGATGGTAATATACCAGGTGGTGGTGGTGGAGGTGGTGCTAGATGGAATTCTGATAGTTGGTGTGAGCATGGTGGTGTTGGTGGAAGAGGTGAAATAAAAATATCTTATAATGTCAATTCAAATAATTTTATAGTTAAAGATGGTGAATTCGTTGTGCCAGCTGGCGTATCAGAATTATTTGTAGAATGTTGGGGTGCTGGTGGTGGCGGAGGAGGCTCAAATAATAATAATAACTTTGGTTCTGGTGGTGGCGGTGGCGGATATGCAAGTGGAGTTTTATTTGTTACACCTGGGGATATAATTCCTTATACTGTAGGTGTTGGTGGCGGTAGAGGTGGAGAAAATGGTGGTAGTGGAGGCAATGGCGGAAGAACTCAAATGCTTGATTTAATTGCTTTTGGTGGTAATGGTGGCTCTGGTGGTAGTATTTCAAATAATGGAGGAGAAGGTGGATCTGCCTCTGGTGAAGGTGTTTATAAATATAATTTTATCGAAGGAGAGGAAGGAAGCTATAGATCAGGAAATAATGGTAATGAAGGGTATGGTGGAAAAGGTGCTAGTGAATTTGGTGGAAATGGTGGAGCGCAAGGTACTGGCGGTTTTATGAGTGGATGGGGTGCAAATGGAGAATTTCCAGGTGGTGGTGGCGGCGGTGGTGCTAAATGGGGAGATTATCCAGGAGAAAAAGGTGGAAGAGGAGCAAATGGTGCAATCCGAATTACTTATAAAGCTAATTATGTTGAAAAGCCTGTTGATTTTCAAGATTTAAAAAATGCTATTTGTGTAAATAGTGATGCTGAATATAAAGTTCCATTAAACCCAAATCCAAAGTTAACTTATATATGGTCATATTCTGGAAGTAATAGTTCACTGATAAATCAAACTGGCAGTAGTATAACTTTAAGAACAGAAAATAATGCAACTGGTGGAACTCTTTCTGTAAAAGCAAATGATAGTTATGGTGAAAGCGAAGAGCTAACTGTTTCAATAACAGTCAATCCTAGTTATGAAGTTAATATCTCTTTAAGTGACGAAGAAGTTTGTAAAGTAGAATCTTTTGTAGTTGAGGCATTGCCAATAACAGGAAATTGGACGAACTACTATCTGGTGAAAAATGATGAAGAAATAGATAGTTCCGTATCTACTACTTTTATAGTTAATGAAAATGAGGCTGGTACTCATCGTTTTAAAGTTGTAGGTAAAGATGTAAATGGTTGTTATGTCGAAAGTGATGAGAAAAATATAAATATTTTAGGTACTCAAAATTTGTGGATTGGAAAGAATGATAGCAACTGGGACACTAATAGTAATTGGTGTGATGGAGTTGTAGCTGAAAATAATCAGTCGATTGTGATTTCTGCAGGTAATTATCATCCAAAATTATTAGGCAACGCTAAGTTTAACAATGTATCAATACAGAAAAATGCCATTCTCGAAATTATGCCAGGTGCAAAAATTGATATAACTGGTAATTTAAATGTTGATAGTCAAGGACAATTTATATTAAATAGCAATTATTCTGCAGGAGGTTTGTCTTCTGTAAAGATGTCGAATGCAATGACTGGTGAGGCAAAAGTGAAGCTAACTTTGCCTACAAATCAGTGGTACTATCTTTCTACTCCTATATCTACACCTTCTACAAATCACTTTGGTGTAGGAGATGTGTCAGGTACTTATGCTTATACTTACTCCACAGGAAAAGAGTGGGTAAAAGAGAACACTTCTAAAAGCATATCTAAAGCTGAAGGTATGTTGGTCTATTATGAAGATAAATCATCAAATGAAGAAGTAACTTTAGAGTACAGTGGTGCATTAAATAGTGGAACGATACAAAAACAATATACATCAAAGAACTATTATCTGTTTGGAAACCCATTTCCTGTTTCGTTAAATTGGCAAGATGAAACTTGGGTGAGAAATCGTATTTATGGAACTATTTGGTATCGTACAAGAATAGATAATGAAATGGTTTTTATTACTTATAATAAAGATGCTCCGTCGAATGCAAGAGTTGCTGTTTATCCAGATAATACCGAATGGGGAGAAGAATCAGAATTGGCAATGATTCCTCCTTATCAAAGCGTTTGGATATACACAAAGACAGCAAGTGTAGCTAATCCTGCAGAAATAATAATTACAGATTCGCAGAAAGCACATGGGGCTAATAGTACGTTGAAAAGTAGCTCTACAGAAGCTGTGGCAAATATAATAAGAGTTGTAGCACAGAATGATAAAAGTAGAGATGGAACTATTATATATTTTTCAGAAGAGTCCGAAGATAAATTTGATAAAGGAGATTCTCAAAAATATTTTAATAGTTCTGTAAATATTCCAGAAGTATATACACGAATTGGTCGTGAGGCATTGGCAATTAATGGTCTTGCTCCTTTTGATGGAAGTTATGAAATACCGTTAAGTGTAAGAAATCTAATAAAAAATGAGGTTAATTTAAATTTTGACCTATCTCTTTACAATTCTGATGATGTGATTGTGTTATATGATAAATTTAAAGATGAAAAAATAAATCTAAGACGAAACAATAAATATAGTTACACTCCCGAAAGATTAGGAGATGAACATATGAGATTTTCAATACTTATAAATCCTGAAGATTATAAAGTTGATGATGAGGAAGATATTTCAACAGATATAATAAATGAATCTGATGAAAACATTGTAATAACAAAACTTGACGACAAAATTATGGTTGTAATTCCTCAACATATTGTTCATAATAATGGATATATTACCATAAATGACCTTGCAGGAAAAATTGTAACTAAATCTAAGATATTATCTGAAATACAATATGTAAATCTGCCCAATGAAAAAGGTGTTTATTTAATTGAGGTAAATATTGGTGGAATTCAAAAGATTAAAAAAGTCCTATAGTTACAAGTAAGATTTGTTGGGATTAGAGCAATTTTTTAACACCTAGCTCTAATTCCAATAACTCTTTTTTACGCCACACTTCACCGCTATAACCAGTGAGTTTGCCATTTGTCCCAATAACACGGTGACAAGGCACTATTATCAATGTTTTATTAGCACCATTTGCATTGGCAACAGCTCTAACACTTTGTGGAGAGTTAATATTTTCTGATTGTTGCTTATATGAAATAGTGGTCCCATATTGAGTGTTTAATAGCTTATTCCAAACTTTTGTTTGAAATTCAGTACCTATTAAATGTAGTGGAACAGAAAACTTTTGTATATCTCTCAAAAAATATTTTTTCAGTTCTTGTTCTAATAAAACTAAATGTTTGTGATTTGAATTTCGTTCAATAGTTGTAATTTTTTTTTCAATTGTATTTATCTCTTTATCAATGTTTTTTTGATCTTCAAATTTTAGGAAAACAATCCCTACATCTGTTGTGTAGGCAATCATTGCACCAATGGGAGTATTGATAATTTTAGAATATAATTTTTTTGTATTCAATTTAAACATATTTTCTAACAGGGTAAATATTTGGACTTTCGTTATCTAAAGATGCAATTTCATTAATGCATTTGATATAAACATTACTTATTTTCCTAAATGATTTTGATGTTGGATGTAGCTCGTCTGACCACTCTTTTTCTTTCAAAGCACCTCGGTTATCTATATGAAAAACATAAGTTGCCCCTTTGTTTTTGTTGCAATATTCTCCAACAGAAATAAGCATTTCATTAAAATAATAAATCATTGCTGACAAAATAGATTGTTGTTCATATTTGTCTGATATTCCTTTACGAACAAGAGGATAATAAAGCCATTTTCCGTTTTTTGTAACCCACTTTAAAGGATTTTTAAAGATAGTTTTATTGTTTGATGGTATTACAAAATCATATCCTTGAGTGATAATTTTCATATCATCAAATTTTTTACTTAACTCTATTCTCTTAAAAAATAGTTTATACATTATTTGAAATGTTTTCATCAAGCCATAAAAGTCGTTGTTAAGATATTTTGTCCCTCTCACAATCATATCAGCCCGTTGCACAGCATTTATCTCGCCATTGTCGAAATTTTGTGATATGATTTTTTCTTTCAACTTATTGTCTGATTCTGTTTCGGAAAAATCGACTAAAGATGGTTTATTAACCAGAATGCTAAGTCTACCATCACCAACTAGATCATTTCCGCCACCGCTAATTAGAAAAACTTCGGGTTGATACATAGACAGTTCTGGAATATATTGCTCTTCATAAATAATGTTAGAAATCCAATCACCGCCATACGCAAGGCTATATACAGGGTTATCTGTATCTTTTATAATCCAATCAATAATATCTTTAATAAAAACAGGGTATTCAAACCAAGAATCACCTTCTGCGATTATTAGTTTTTTATCATCTCTAAAACCAGGTCTGTTTAATTTTTTTCTAATATTTCGGATTTTTCGTTTGCTACTTATTTTGTTTAAAAAACCAAGAATGCCTTTACTGGCAGATGAATTATTTGTTATAGTTCCTTCATTTAAGTCAAAAATTCTTTTGATTAAATTTCTAAAATCCTGCAAATCTATTAATGAAAGCAATTCATCTAGTTCTGTTGAAGTGATTGAACCATTGAGAAGATTTTTTATAAGTTTTTCTTTATTTTCCATAGGTACTAGAGTTTTGATAAAGTTTAAATTGTGACTTTCATAAAATATTTCACTACTTTTATTTATTCAAAATTAATAAAGTTTACTTATGAAAAAATTTTATTTAGCCTTGTTTTTTGTCTTTTCTCTTTATTATCAGACAAGTGCACAAGGAAGAACTTTTTCTGTTCCCATTGATATCTCAGTGTTTAATAATGGGAATTTTATGCCAGGAGATGGTTTTTTAGGTGTTTGGAGTCCTAAAGTTCATCCTGGATTTACGGTTGGACCAAGATATTATTATAACAGAACAGCCAGTTATGAACTATTTCAAACAGCTAAGTTTGGGTATTTCTATCATCGCCACGCACAGCAAGGCTTTCAATTATACACGGAATTTGGTTATAGAAATTATTTTTTATGTCCAATGTTTTTCGAAACTCGTCTAAATGCTGGATATATGCTCTCTGTGCCTAATATTCAGACTTTTGAATTTAAAGATGGAGAATATCAAGAGAAAAAGTGGAAGGGTAGAAGCCAATTTATTGCAGGTCTAAATCTCTCTTTAGGTTATGGGTTATACAAGGTTAATGATAATCTACCTTTTGATGTAATGTTGGGTTATCATTTTTGGGTACAAGCGCCTTTTGTAAATAAATATGTACCTGTTTTGCCTAATAATTCCGTGCATTTAGGCGTTGTTTATTATTTACCTGATAAAAGGAATTAGTTATGAGAAAAATATTTTTAAAATATACTCTTCTATTTATTGTGATAATATCATTAAATAGTTGTGCAAAAGATACTATTACCCCTACAGATATTTGCACAGAAACTGCAGCTCCAAAACACCCAAAAAGAGATACTTTTCAACTGATTATAGACGACTATGTTAAAAAAGGATTTCCTGGAATAACTATGCTTGTCAAAGATAAAGATGGTGTTTGGTATGGCGCATCTGGTAAGGCTGATATTGTAAAAAATACCAATATGCAGCCTTGTCACGTTGGTAAAGTTGCAAGCTTAACCAAAATTTTTATAGGTGCTTTGACTTTTAAATTGGTTGAAGAAGGGAAGATTGATGTTGATAAGAAAATCACAGACTATTTATCAAAAAAAGATTTAAAAGGTATAGCTAATGCCGATAAAATAACTGTTAGACAGCTAATGAATCATACAACAGGTGTGTTTGATGTAATAAAAGATAATAGTTTTTATCTGTCGGTTCTTAATAATCCATCAGGACATAGAGACCAATATGATATTTTGAAATTTGTTAGAGGAAAAGATGCAGTTTTTCCTGTTGGAACAAAAGAGGAGTATAGTAATACGAACACTCTCCTTTTAAGTATGGTGATTGATAAAGCTACTGGTGAGCCGCACGCAAAACTGATGACTGAAAAAATATTTAAACCATTAAATTTAAAAGATAGTTATTATTATTATTACGATGCTTTGCCTGATAAAAAAGTTATGCAGGGATATTATGATTTGTTTAATAATAAGAGTTTGGTGAATGTCTCTAGCTACAATACTGGTAGTGGCAATGGTTATACGGGACTTTATACCAATGTGTTTGATTTACTGAAATTCAGTGAGGCTCTTTTTGAAGATAAAACATTAGTTAGTGAAAGTTCTTTGAATGAGATGTTGATGTTTGATGATGCGCGTTCATTAGGGCAAGAAGATGATCGTTTGTTAGGGCTAGGTACTATGAAAGACTTCTTACATCGAGATGATAAAACAGAATATGCCTATGGACATCGTGGGCGCGATTTAGGTTATAGTGCAGATATGTTCTATTTTCCAGAGACTGAGCAAACAATGATTTTTATTATAAATTATGGAACTGATGGTGAAAGTCATCTACGCCCTGATTTTTTTCAGATGAGGATTGATATTGTTGATGAAATGATGAGGTGATAAGTTTATTTTGCTTCGTCAAGAGGAAATAGAGTTCAATATTACTAATTATTATTATCCAAAAGGTAGCTAATAACTCAACGAATAACCCCTAAATTAGCTACGCTGAACTTCGTTTCCCTCTTGCTTTCAGCTAGACAGGGTAAAGGGGACTTTTAGATTTACTGGTTGTTTGCAATAGGCTGGTTTATAGCCCCCTTTAGGGGGTTGGGGGTAAAAACGTAATAGAACACACTAAGTATAAATCATTAATTAATCTATGAATAATTTGACTAATGAATAATTTTATTTTGCTTAATTTGTAACATCTTGCTATACAGTTTTTATGCAGTATGCTTTTCTCTGTTTTTCTTAATTTGGATTATCTTTTGTATCTCTTCTGACTTTTGCGACATCTCATTTTCAAGGTCATAATCGGTTTGAAGTCCAAGCCAAAACTTTGCAGAATTACCAAAATATGCACTTAGTCTAACAGCTGTATCGGCTGAAATTCTACGATTCCCTTTAACAATTTCAGAAATTCTAGTTTGTGGAATATTTAAATCTTTCGATAATCTATATTGTGAAATTTCTAAAGGAATTAGAAATTCTTCTAATAAGATTTCTCCCGGTGTGATATTTCTTAATTTTTCCATTTTTCTAGTTTTAATGATAATCAATTATTTGAACATCAAAAGCGTCTCCGTTATTCCATTTGAAAATTATTCTCCATTGACTATTAATTCTTATACTATAAAATTCTATTAAATTACCTTTTAATTTTTGCAATCTATTTGCTGGTGGAATTCTTAAATCATTTATGTCATATGAATTATTAATCATTCTTAATTTTCTTCTTGCAACTTCCTGGATTTCCTGTGGAAGCTTTTTGGAAATAATACCTTTCCATATTTTTTCAGATTCTTTATCTCCGAATGTCGCAATCATATCTTTCGAGTTACTAACGTTAAAAGTAAGCATTTAAAATAGTAAAGTCAAATTATAAATATTATATCATATTTTAATCCAAAATTAATATCTAAAACTGACTATTATTACTCATA
>CAZHHH010000107.1:2170-9644 GCA_964532085.1 uncultured Marinilabiliaceae bacterium | reverse complement strand
TTACGTAATACCCCTAAATCCCCTAAAGGGGACTTTGAGACCTGCTAAACTAATAATATTTAGCAGGAATGTGGTAAATTTGATAAAATTTAAAAAGACATATTATAATTCTTAAACCAAATCCCAAATCTATGAATTACAGAGTAAATATGTTTTATAATGCTAAACCTAAGATTTTTGAAAGAGCTAAATCTCTTAGAGAAAATATGACCTTAGCAGAACAGATATTATGGAACAGATTGAAAAATAAACAAATACTTGGATTTAGATTTCGATCACAACATCCAATAGATATTTTTATAGCAGATTTTTATTGTCATTCTTTGAAATTAATAATAGAAATAGATGGGAAAATTCATTTAAAAAAAGACATAAAAGAATATGATGAAAATAGAGAGGCAGAATTTAAAAGATATGAAATAGAAGTTATAAGATTTAGTAATGATGAAGTTTTAAATAGTATAGATGAAGTAATAAATAAGATTACTAATATTTGTTTAGAACTACAATCTAAAATGAATAAATAATGAATAATAAAAATTACGTTTTGTTAATTACGTTATAGGGTAGCACCCCTTTAGGGGGACGGGGGTAAACGATGAAGGGAAAAAGATTTAAAATATAAAATGCAAAAAAAGATAAGTAAAAAACGATATATATAAAATAAACATTTACGTAATACCCCTAAATTAGCTACGCTGAACGATGTTTCCCTAAAGGGGACTTTGAGACCTGTTAAAGCAGAGATTAAGTAATGAAATCGACGTTTTGTTTTACGTTATAGGGTAGCACCCCTTTACCGTGTCTAGCTGAAAGCAAGAGGGGGACGGGGGTAAAAAGGATAAAGGGAAAAAGAATTAAAATATAAAACTCAGGTTAAATAATATTATCCATAATGAAAGAAAAATTCATCATAGAGTCCATAGAATTATTAAAAAAAATGATTGCAACACCATCTTTAAGTCGTCAAGAGGATGCTGTTGCTGATTTGTTGATGGATGAATTTAAAAAGATGAATCTTAAACCAAACAGATTTTTAAATAATATTTGGATTGAAAAAGTTGTAGGTAAAGATTTACCAACAATATTGCTAAACTCACATATTGACACTGTTAAACCCACAGACAATTGGGAAACAGACCCATTTTCGGCTGTTGAGAAAGATGGTGCGTTGTACGGTCTTGGCAGTAATGATGCAGGTGCTTCATTGGTTTCACTACTTGCCACTTTCAGATATCTTGCAGAAAATGAGCAGAATTACAACCTGATATTTGCCGCAACAGCAGAAGAGGAAGTATCTGGTCAAAATGGAATTGCTACACTTTTACCAAAATTAGGAAAAATTGACTTGGCTGTTGTTGGCGAACCAACACAAATGCAAATGGCTGTTGCCGAAAAAGGTTTGATGGTAATTGATGGCATTGTTAAAGGAAAATCGGGACACGCAGCAAGAGATGAGGGCGAAAATGCGATTTATAAAGCATTGCCAATTATTGAAAAGATAAAAAATTATCAGTTCGAGAAAGTATCACCATTTTTAGGAGCAGTAAAACTGACCGTAACAGGTATTGAAGCAGGGACACAACACAATGTTGTACCTGACAAATGCACATTTATGGTTGATGTGCGTGTGAATGATTGCTATTCAAATCAAGAGGTTTTTGAAATTTTGAGCAAAGGGATTGATTGTGAACTAAATCCACGTTCTTTCAGGTTGAATTCTTCACACATTGAAGAAAATCATCCTATAGTGAAGCGCGGTAAAGAATTGGGACTAACAGCCTTTGGCTCACCCACCCTTTCCGACCAAGCGTTAATGCCGTTTACCTCAATAAAAATTGGACCCGGTGATTCAGCACGTTCGCACACACCAAACGAGTTTATAAAATTAGATGAGATAAGAAATGGAGTGGAGGTTTATGTTCGGTTGTTGGAGGGATTAGGAGTTAGGGGTTAGAGGTTAGGATTTAGGGGTTAGATGAGAGATGAGTAGTGGCGCCCCTATGTGGGCGACCATATAATAAACGTCAGATTTGCAAAACAAAAAACACAATATTATGAAACTTTGGGATAAAGGTTTTTCAGTTGATAAAAAAATAGAAGATTTCACTGTCGGAAAAGACAGAGAGTTGGATGTGGAATTGGCACCGTACGATGTTATGGGTACAATGGCGCATATTACAATGCTTGAGAAAGTTAATCTTTTATCAAAGGAGGATTTAGATGTGCTCTTGGTTGAGCTAAAAAAGATATATGAACAAACGCTTGCTGGCAACTTTGTTATTGAAGATGGTGTTGAGGATGTTCACTCGCAAGTTGAATTAATGCTAACTCGTACGCTTGGTGAGGCTGGTAAAAAAGTACATAGCGGACGTTCAAGAAATGACCAAGTGTTGTTGGATTTGAAACTTTACACTCGTCACAAAATAGAAGAGTTGACAAATGGTGTAAATCATCTGTTTGCCACTTTGCAAAAGAGAAGTGAAGAGCATAAAGATGATTTAATGCCAGGATATACCCATCTTCAAGTTGCAATGCCATCATCTTTTGGGTTGTGGTTTGGTGCTTATGCCGAAAGTTTGACCGATGATATGCATGTTTTACTTGCAGCGTGGCGCATTGCCAACCAAAATCCACTTGGAACAGCTGCAGGTTATGGCAGTTCGTTTCCTTTAGACAGAAAGCTGACCACCAAACTTTTAGGTTTCGACGATTTGAGTTACAATGTGGTTTATGCTCAAATGGGACGTGGAAAAATGGAAAAAAGCGTTGCAATGGCACTTTCATCAATTGCTGCAACCATTGGCAAAATGGCTATGGATGCTTGTCTTTTTATGAGCCAAAACTTTGGTTTTATTGCACTTCCACCGCAGTTAACAACAGGCTCGAGCATTATGCCACACAAGAAAAATCCTGATGTTTTTGAGTTGATTAGAGCAAGATGTAACAAAATTCAAGCATTGGCAAATCAAATTACCCTTATAACAACAAATCTACCCTCGGGATATTTTAGAGATTTGCAGATTATAAAAGAGGTATTTATCCCTGCCTTTGAGGAGATAAATGATTGTATAGAATTATCCACATTTGCCATTGAAAATATGACAGTACAAAAAAATATTATGGATAATGATATTTACAAATATGCATTTAGTGTTGAAGAGGTAAATAATCGAGTTTTACAAGGAGTTCCGTTTAGAGAAGCATACAAACAAGTGGGAATCGAAATTGAAGAAGGAAAATTTAATCCACCAAAAGAAATTTCGCACACTCACGAAGGAAGTATCGGAAACCTTTGTACTAAAGAGATTAAAGACAAAATGGAGAAAGTTATATCAGAGTTCAACTTTCAAAAAGTAAACGAAGCAATAGAAAAATTAATAAATATAAACTAATTTAACAGATGGCAGTAATAGAAAAATTAGCCAAAGCCGCAGTTCAATCAAGTGAGATTGACAAATCGCTTTACGACAAATTTAACGTAAAAAGAGGTTTAAGAAATGCTGACTTCACCGGAGTTTTAGTTGGCCTGACCAACATTGGTGATGTTATAGGCTACGAAAAAGATGAAAATGGCGTAAATGTTCCCAAACACGGTGAATTATATTACAGAGGTTATGAAATAACTGAATTAACACGTGGATTCCAAGCCGACAAAAGACACGGTTTTGAAGAGACTGCATATCTTTTATTATCGGGCAAATTACCTAATAAAGAAGAGCTTGACGAGTTCAAGAAAATCATTAAGCAAGAGCAAGAGTTACCATTTTCTCTTTCAAAAAACTTGATTTTATCATTGAGAGGAAAATGTATTATGAATATGCTTGCCCGTACAGTACTTGGGCTTTACACGGATGATGACGAAGCTGAAAACTATTCACCTGAAAACTTGATTAAACAATCAATCAGCTTAATAGCACGTGTTCCGGTGATTGTGGCTTATGCATATTTTGGTATGCGCCACTCATTCCAAAGACGTTCGTTGGTAATCAGACATCCAAACCCTAATTTGAGTTTGGCAGAGAACTTCTTGTATATGCTTAAAGGTGATAAATATCTTCAACTTGAAGCGGATATGCTTGACTTAGCCTTAGTTCTTCACGCAGAACACGGTGGTGGTAACAACTCTACTTTTACAACTCGTGTGGTTAGCTCATCACAAACTGACACTTATTCTGCAATTTCGGCAGCTTTAGGTTCTCTAAAAGGTGGACTACATGGTGGTGCAAACATCAAGGTTATCAGCATGATGAATAACATCAAAGAGAATGTAAAAAACTGGAAAGATGAAGATGAAGTAAAAGCATATCTTCAAAAAATATTGAATAAAGAGGCATTTGACAACTCCGGGAAAATATATGGTATTGGTCACGCAATTTATACATTGTCAGACCCACGATGTATTTTGCTAAAAGAACAAGCAAGAGAACTTGCAACGCTTAAAGGCAGAGAAGATGAGTACGATTTATATGAACTTATCGAACGCATAGCGCCTGAAACATTCTATGAATTTAAAGGAGCAAATGCCAAGGTAGTATGTGCTAATGTTGACTTCTATTCTGGATTTATATATCAATGTATCGACTTGCCAGAGGAGCTTTTTACACCAATTTTTGCCATTGCACGTGTTGCAGGTTGGGCGGCTCACAGAATTGGTGAAGTAACCTCATCAAGTGCAAGAATCATCAGACCGGCATACAAAAATGTGGGCGACAGAAGAGATTATACGCCAATTAGCAAAAGATAGTTTTGGACAAATAATTACAAAAAAACGAGTTGCAGTGATGTGACTCGTTTTTTTGTATATACTCACTTGAAAACTACACCTACAGAATAAAGCGGAGAATTTATCAACCACTCTTCTTTTCGATATCCTTTTGTGGAAAACCTTATAGCTTTTAATGGTTTATTACGTTCGCAAAAATGCTTAAGGCTGGTTGATTTTACGTTTACCCCTGATTTCACTTCAACTGGTATAATTTCATCATCGGAATCTTGAAGTAAAAAATCAAGTTCATATTTACTTCCATCAAAAGTATGATAATAAATATTCACATTTTCTGTCTCTAATAACTGTTGGAAAACAAATTGCTCAGTCATCGCACCTTTAAATTCCTTGAAAATTTCGTTACCATAAACAATTGTTTTTGCACTCAACTGTGATGCAGCACCTAATAATCCAACGTCGTTGTAAAAAAGCTTAAAATTGCTTAGCTCTTGGTATGCTTTTAATGGAAGTGACGGTTTTGAGGTGTTATATACTTTATGCAATAAACCTGTATCTGTTAGCCATTGTATTGCAATTTCAAAATCTTTAGATCTTGCACCTTTTCTAATCATTCCATAAATAAATTTTTTATTCTCCTTTGCTAATTGAGACGGCAAACTATCCCATACCATATTTATTCTTGGCAATTCAGTATGTGGTGCGTGTTTAGAAAAGTCGTTTCTGTAAGATTGAATTATCTGATTTTGAATTTTTCGTGTAGCGTTCCAATCTTGAGTGTTAGCAAATTCTTTTACAGCTTCTGGCATACCTCCTACAAACAAATAATAGCGTACATAATTTATTAGTTTTTCGTGGAAGAATGAGATACTTGGAAAATCTTTATTTATAAATAATTCATAAAGTGCATCTTCACCAATTGCCAAAAGAAATTCATTGAAAGACATTGGATAGAGATACATAAAATCTACTTTGCCAACTGGAAATGACTCCTCAGGGTGGATATTTACTCCCAAAAGCGAACCTGCGGCAACTATATGATATTCAGGAGCATTTTCTTGAAAATATTTTAATGATGTAACTCCTTTTTTTGTTGACTGAATTTCATCTAAAATTATGAGCGTGTTTTCCGCATCAATCTTGATATTACAGTATGCGTTTAAAATCGTTATGATTCGCTCGTGGTTAAAATCTAATGCAAACAAATCTTTTGGTGCATTAGGATGTTCAAAGTTTATGTATGCAACTTGTTTATAGTTTGCATTACCAAAAGATTTTAACAAATGAGTTTTTCCAACTTGTCTTGCACCCAATAAAACAAGCGGTTTTCGCGAATCAGATTGTTGCCACTTTATTAGTTCATGTATCTTTTCTCTATACATAATCACACTTATTTCTAATAAACACCTTTGCAAAGATACACTTATTTCTAACAAAAAGCACTAAACACTACACTTATTTCCAATTATTTAATAAAGTAAACAACACTTATTTCTAGTAAATCAACATCATTTCACACACTTATTTCTAATAAAAAGCTTGTAATACTACACTTTTTTCTAATTATTTTTTTTCAGTTTTTATAACCTAACCTGCAATTCCGGAAATAAATGTATCTACAAATGTCAAAATTTTATCTGTAACTCTTTCTGCAATAGTCGCTCTCTCTCGTAATGATGGTCTTTGATTCAGCATATCAATTACATCATCACGTAAAGGCTTCTTTTCTGTGAAAATATAATTACCAATAACCTTTTCAAGTTTTGCACCATCTAAGTCCTCTTCTTTACTTAGATTTATAAATGCTTTTTCTCTTTCTATATTCCAAAATGCATCAAACTCATCAGAGACATCATCGGAATCTTCAATATTTGGAAGATTTTCTAAGATGAATTTTATAATTAATTCTCGCTTGCTTCTTAATTTTGGGTCGTTGGTAACTGTATCAATAATATTCTTTTTCTGTTTTTCTTGTTCATCTACCGAAGCATCTTTTAATTTTGACAATAAATTCAGAATATAAGTAACATTTATCTCATCACGATGAATTAGTTCTAACTCAAAATCTATATCATCTAAAATACTAACTTTTTCTATCTGCTTATGACCTTTTGCATAATCATACAAATCAAGATATTTACTTTTATAATCATCAAACAGCTGCTCTGGCATTGATAAATCTTCATCTTCAAATTCTGTGAAGGTAACAAGCACATTTTTCAAACGCATCAATTCACGAAAAGCTTTAATAAATTCTAGCCTCTCCTCCTCATCTCTCAAATTATTAACGCTATCAACTGTTGGGGCAATTTTAAGCAATTCGATAAATGCATCATTAAACTTTTTCACATACTCTTCATAAGGCTCGATTATTATCTCTTCAATTGCTTCTTTATTTGAGAAAAGCGTAATGGCTTCGTCAGTAGCATCTTTTAAATTTCTAAAACAGACGATATTCCCTTGCGATTTTAAATCATTTAAAATCCGATTAGTTCGTGAGTAAGCCTGTATTAAACCGTGATGTTTTAAATTTTTATCAACATAAAGAGTGTTGAGATGCTTACTGTCAAAACCAGTTAAAAACATATTCACAACTACCAATACATCAATCTGCCTACTTTTAACTTTTTTGGCTATATCATTATAATAGTTATAGTACGACTGATTATCTTTATTAGTAAAATTTGTTCCAAATTGATTGTTATAAAACTGAATAAAATCCTCTAAATAATCTCGACTATGTTGGTG
>CAZHHH010000107.1:0-2070 GCA_964532085.1 uncultured Marinilabiliaceae bacterium | reverse complement strand
TGATTTTTGTTATTATTTGACAATGTATCATATTCAACTGTACCGCTATCTGCTGCAACTCTTGGCTCAGGTAAAAAAGAGAAATCATCATCATCAATAAAACCTACTGCATCTTTGTCATCTTCATTAGCTGAGTATGAAAAAATAGTTGCCAAACGTAAGTTATGTTCGCCTGCTTCTTTCTTTTCAAGTAGTATTTTAAAATAATCAATTAAAACAGCTACACTTGAAACACATAACATAGCTGTAAACTCACGGCTGTGGGTCTTGCGGTTATGATTTGCAATAATATAATCAACAACTTTTTCTAAGCGCAGAGGCGAATTCATTACTTCTTCCTCATCAATTGCCTCTACTTCAATATCTTTTATTTCATCTTTATTCTTAAATGTTCGAATATATTCCACAGAGAATTTTAAAACATTGCCATCTCTAATTGCATCTGTGATTACATATTTGTGTAAACAGTCGCCAAAAAGCATCTTGGTTGTTCGCTTTCCATACTCATTTGTACCTGCGTTATCTTCAAAAATTGGTGTTCCAGTAAACCCAAACATCTGGCAATTTTCAAAAAAGCTCTTTATATCTTCGTGAGTCTTTCCAAACTGACTTCGATGACACTCATCAAAAATAAAAACTATACGCTCTTTTCTCAAAGCATCCATTCGCCCAAGATATCTGGTTTTACTAATGGCTGTGTTTAATTTTTGAATTGTGGTAACTATTAATTTATTATCACCTGAAAGTTGTTTGACAAGTGTATTGGTATTATTAGTTCCATCTATACTCCCTTTACTAAATGAGTTAAATTCTTTTGTGGTTTGATAATCTAAATCTTTTCTATCAACAACAAATACAACTTTATGAACTTCTGGTAAGTTTGTCAGTATTTGTGCAGCCTTAAAAGAGGTTAAGGTTTTGCCAGAACCTGTTGTATGCCATATATAACCATATTTTGTTGTGGTTTTTACTCTATCAACAATCTTTTCAACTGCATAATATTGATAAGGACGAAGAATCATTAATATTTTTTGCGACTCATTGAGTACAATATATTTGGTTATCATCTTTGAGATATGGCAAGGCTCTAAGAAAATATCTGTAAAAGATTTTAGCTGAGTTATCAAGCGGTTATTCTCATCTGACCAGAAAAATGTTTGCTTAAATGAGCGTGCTTTCAATGGCGAATTGGCATAATATTTTGTGTTTACTCCGTTGCTTATAACAAATATTTGAACAAACTGAAACAATCCGTGACCGGCCCAATATGAATGCCTTTCATAACGATTTGTTTGATTAAAAGCCTCTTTCAACTCTAATCCACGACGTTTTAACTCAATTTGAACCAAAGGCAAACCATTTATAAGTATGGTTACATCATAACGATTTTTATAACTGCCCTCCATTGTTACTTGGTGCGTTACCTGAAATTGATTTTTGCACCAATGAATTTGATTTATTAGTTCAATAGTTTTTACATCACCATTACTATCTCTGTATGGAACTCTGTCGCGCAAGATTTTTGCACGTTCAAAGACATTACCTTTACCAATGTGATTAAGGATTTGGCTAAACTCATTGTCAGACAACTCTGTTTTGTTATGCTTTTCAAGTTGAAGTTTTAAATTTTCCAACAATGACTCCTCATTAGTAATATTAACTTTTTTATATCCTAATTCTACTAATTGTTCAATGAGTTTATTCTCTAATATTTGCTCTGCTTGTGTTGTCAATTTATCAGTTTGATTATTTTAAATATGAAAATAATCAATTTAATTTAATTTGAAGAGATTTGTGAGTTATTTGTTAATTTTTGTTTTGGTGTGTTGCTCTTTTTGGCATTGACGTGATATAGGGGCGTCCCTACGTGGGCGACCGAATCTATTTATAAAAAATGGTTGAATTATATTAATATTTTTATCCTGCCAATAGATGTTAATATCAATTGGAAATATTAAAATATAATTTTAGAATAAGTCAAATGTTTTTAATAGACAATTTGGGATTATGTTTATGCAAATCCATAGGCTGAAAGCCTTAAAGATGATAGCCTGTGGTATCACCACAGGT
>CAZHHH010000106.1:0-9730 GCA_964532085.1 uncultured Marinilabiliaceae bacterium | reverse complement strand
AACAACTAACCCCTAACAACCGCCCCTAGCTAAACAACCTCAAAATCTCCTCCTTATTAAACTCTTTAAGCAAATTATTTTCCGTTATAAACTTATCCGCTAATTGCTGTTTTTCCTCTTGCAGTTTTGCAATTTTCTCTTCAATGGTATCAACAGATATAAATTTATAAACAAATACCTTAGCTTCTTGCCCAATTCTATGTGCACGACTAATGGCTTGCTCTTCACTGGCTGGATTCCACCACGGATTTAGTATAAACACATAATCAGCTTTAGTGAGGTTTAAACCTGTTCCGCCGGCTTTAATTGTACTTAAAAATACACGTTTTTCACGGTTAAACTCATCAATTACTCTCTCTCTATTTTGTGTTTCACCAATTAACATTGAATAGGGGTGATTTCTAGATATTAATTCCCTTTCTAAAATCTTTAAATCTCGCACATAAGATGAGAATATCAAAACATTATGATTTTCGGATAATATATACTCTAAACTGTCCAATATCTGCTCAAACTTGCCCGAATCGCCGTCATACTCTTCATCAATCATTGCAGGATGGTTAGCAATTTGTCTCAGTTTCGTAAGTGCTTCAAGAGTTCTAATTGCGTGATTAGCTTGCGGATTTTCTTCAAAAACTTCAAGTAATGTATTTCGTATTTTAGATTTTTCTGTTTCGTAATATGACTTTTGAGCTTCGGTCATTTCACAATAAATAACCTGATCTACGCGGGGTGGGAGGTCTTTCGCTACTTTGTCTTTTGTACGTCTTAGAAAGAATGGCTGAATTAGTGTTTGCAACTTCTCTTCAACTTTTTCAGATTTGCTTCGTGTTATGGGAATAACAAACTGTTTTCTAAAAAATGCAAGTGTACCTAAAAGTCCGGGATTCACAAAATTCATCTGTGCCCAAAGGTCGATTAAACTATTTTCAATGGGTGTTCCTGTTAGTACTAATTTATAATTTGAATCAATTAAATTTATCGCTTCATAAATTTTAGATTGAGGATTTTTTACATATTGACTTTCATCTAAAATAGCATAATTAAAAGTGTAGCTTTTTAAATATTCTATATCATTTCTTAGTATTCCGTAGGTAGTTAAAACTATATGATAATGACGAAATATCTTACCAATATCTTTACTTTTTAACCTATTTGCACCTGTATAGTTATAAACTTTTAAATGTGGCGTAAATTTTTCAGTTTCTCTTATCCAATTATGAATTAAAGAAGTCGGCATCACAATGAGAGAGGCACTTATGTTGCTATTGTTAAATGAAGATTCTGTTGGCAAATCAAATAGCGAAGATTGTACTGGTTGTTCAGGAATAGCATTTTCGCAATTAGAATATGTATAATCTAGCATTGACAAAGTTTGTATGGTTTTTCCCAGCCCCATATCATCTGCAAGTATTCCGCCAAGTCTATTTTGATACAAAAAATTAAGCCAATTAAATCCCTCAATTTGGTATGGACGTAATTTTGCATTTACTGTTTCTGGAACTTCTATTTTTGTAAAATCGATATCAGATTGCTTGCTTATTTTTGTAAAAGCTTTTTCAAAATTATCATCAATAAGTGAAAAATGGGAGCGAGGTATCTCTATTTTTTTGTTATTGGTTTTTGCAAAAATAAAAATCTCCTCATATTTAGAAAACCATTGTGGTGGTATCATAAATATCTCCTTATTTGGAAGAGTAAATTTGGCATTTCCCTCTAAAATATGCTTTTTGAACTTATAAAAAGGTATAACAAATTCGCCTATTAATAGAGAAGCTTTAAGTTCAAACCAATCTCTTGTTTCAATAATTTCTGTGTGTAGCTTATACGTTCCAATATAAATTTTCTCACTACTGTTCTCTTGTGTAAAAATAAACCCCTCTTTTTCAAGTTTTTCGCTGTTGTTAGCAAGCCACTCAGCTATTGAGGATTTTATTAAATCAGAACTATTATTATCATCAATATTTTCGGGTCTAAATTGCGAATTTCCTATTCGTTTTAGACCATTTTCTTCCAAAAAGTTTATAAAACTCTCTTCTTTCTCAGAATTTCGTTCAGTTTTTACAAAAGAGTATTTCCCATTCTCAACAGTTAGATTTACTATAATTTTAGGACCTTTATGTGCTAAAAAGGGCTTGTTGTCGTTGTAGGTAAAATATAACTGTAAAAGAGCATTTTGATATAAATCATTCTCTATTTTTATAGATGGAGTAGGAACAGCTTTGTCATATTGTATATCAAAACCAGAGTGATGTATTTGCCTAAAATCTTGTAATGTGTTTTTTATAAAACCTTTCATATATTGGTCGATGAACTGACTTTGTATTGTGATTATTTTTTTACTTAAAAAAGGTTTTATTTTTTTGTCATCCATCTCCTCAAAAAAGATAAGTTGACCATTAATTATTGTGGAAAGTGGGTTATTAGTTATTATAATTGACTCTTCTGAAATTATAGAAATTGCTTGTTTCTCACTACTATCTTTCTCTTTTACAACTAATTCATAAGTTAGAGTTTCATTTTCTAAATTAAAATAAAAATGTGGCTCTGCTAAAATAGGTTTTAACTGTTCTGATAAATATATCTGTGTAAATGTATCTTCTTTATAAAAAACTGGTATTTCTGTAGTTGATAAAAATGTTATAGCTTTATAGATAACGTTTTGAATATATGGAAAAAATATTTTCTCATACCTATCATCATATATAAAATTAGATAAAAAGTCCATTAAAGAGCTGTTTTTATCTCTTGAAAACATTTTATAGAGATGATTCTCGCTTATTTTATTTAATATCACAACAGCCTCATTTTCATCTTCTGCAAGCAAGTTATCCTCACGTTTTAGATGCTCAATAGTTACTTGTTCTATCAGTTTAATAGGTTTATTATCACTAATTTTAGCATAATAAGGAATAGCTGTTAAGCCTATATTTAATTTGTTTGTAATAACTACAATAAAAGTCTGCATTTCTATTTTTATGATTTATAAAACTGATAAATATAGTGATTTTCGGGAATTATTTTCAATTAATCAAGAATTATATTTACGATGGATATTTTCAAAATATAATGCACACCCCTAATCCCTAACAACTAACCCCCAAAAATTTCAATTTTATTTATTTAACATTAGGATATTAAACAAAAACTATTAGATTTAGTTAGATATTTATGAACAAAGTAAAAAGTTAAAATATGAAACATTTAATAATAGTAGCACACCCGTCATCACGGAGTTTTAGCATATATTTAGCACAACAATTAGAAATTTTATACAAAGAGAGAGAGTGGGAAGTAGAAGTTCGTGATTTATATAAACAAAACTTCAATCCTGTACTTTCTTCCGATGATTTAGGTAGTTTAAAAAGTGGTGTTACACCTGATGATATAAAAATTGAACAAGAGCATATCGCTTCTGCTGATTTAATATCTGTTATCTATCCACTTTGGTGGGCAGGTTTTCCAGCTATTTTAAAAGGATATATTGATAGAGTACTATCCAACGGCTTTGCATTTCAATACACATCAGACGGCCCAAAAGGATTATTGACTGGTAAAAAGGTTATTTTACATACTACAATGGGTAATACTGTTGAAGAATATGAAGAAAAAGAGCTAATTGAACCATTTAGAGCTATCCACGGTGATGAAATTTTCACTTATTGCGGTATGACTATTAAAGATCATCTATTTTATCCACAAATTACTTTGGCAGATGAAGAAAAACGCGACCATTATCTAAAAATGGCTTTAGAGGTGTATTTATAATATAACCAGTTGTGCATTTAGATAAATAATTAAAAATTAAAATAGCTGAAAATATTCTTGTTGTTTGATTATACTGCTCTTTCAGAGCGTTTAATTTGAGCTGTTAACACTACCCAAGGTGATACCTTGGGCTAAAGTAGGATGCCCTTTCAGGGCGAAATGAATGATAAGTCAAGCTTGATTTTATACGATTTAGGCTGAAAGCCTTAGTTACTTTAGCCTGTGGCAACGCCACAGGTGGTATAAACCAAGAAAGTATTGGCTGAAAGCCTAATATAAAAATAAAAACTAAATTAAAGAATATTTGACAAATACACAACGGGTTAATATAGATCAATCATATTTTTAGGACGACCACGTCGTCCTATATCTTTCCGTTCTCATCTTTTAATTTTTAACTTTTTATACTATATTTGAGTTAAATAAAAATTCAAAATGAGTTTAGTTGATTCATATAGAACATTAGAAAAATTATCAGAAGGATTGTATAGAGAAAAGGGAAGTAAATTTCTTGCATACGCATATCCAATTGATAGTGAGGATGAAGTAAAAGATATTGTTGATACATTAAAAAAAGAGTATTATGATGCTCGCCACCACTGTTTTGCCTGGCAAATTGGTATTGATGGAATGAATTTTCGCGTCAATGATGATGGAGAGCCATCGGGCACGGCAGGCAAACCTATTCACGGACAGATATTATCCAATGAACTGACAAATGTTTTAATTGTAGTTGTTCGATATTTTGGTGGTACAAAATTGGGTACAAGTGGTCTTATTAACGCCTATAGAGAGGCTGCTGCTGATGCAATTGCCAATGGAAAAATCATTGAAAAAACTATTGATTCAAGATTTTCTATTAATTTTGGCTATTTGGCGATGAATGATGTTATGCGAATTATAAAAGAGGAAGAACCCAATATTCATAAACAAGAGTTTGATATGAGTTGCGAAATGGAACTATCAATTCGTGAAAGCAGGGCAGAAGTATTGAAAAATAGACTATTAAAAGTTGAAACTCTCTCTATTATTAATGATGCTCAGTAAGGAGTTTTATAAAAGTCTTCTACTCAACCTGATGAAACACTTGAAAGGTAGTTTTGCCAGCTCTAATATTAACGCTTACATCATTAACCATGCGTGCACCTCTTGCACCTGTTTGTTCAAGCTTTAGAGTGTGATTTCCCTCTTTTAAATCAATTTTTGAGTATGAAATGGAGTAGGGAAGTGATTGCCAATTTCTAGTGTCTGCTTTTTCTGTAACGGCATTGACAATACTCACAATTGTGCCTAAGTTTTCATTTTGCTTGCGTGTTGTATATGCCAAAAGCTGCTTTGTTGCTATACGTACGATATTATTACTTAATTCGCGAAGCATTCTATCATTTAAGGTTTCAAAAGCTATTTTATTTATATCCTGAGATAGCTCTAAAGGATATTTTTTATTCTGATAAACTAAGTTGGCATTGTTAAACCGTGGTTTACGTTCTATTAACTTAGGAAATGCAACTCTAACCATCGATAGATCTCCAAATGAGCTGTTTGAATTGTGATTTTGGACAGAAAGTGGGTATGTGATACCTAATTCACTACTTCCAAAAATAACAAAACCATCTTTTCGACCCATATTTGCTAAGTTAATGCTCCATTCTGATTTTACTGGTGCAAAACCATTCATCCAGATATATATAAGTTTACCTTCATCATTTTTATAGGTGGGTGTTTTTATTTTAAATTTTTTCTCATAAAAATCTACTTCACTATTAAATCCGCTACGTTTTGCGGTATATAACAAATCTTTTTTCAACTGCAATGGTGCTGATAGACCAAAAAGTTTTGCATAATCTTCTTCATAAATGTTATATGCGTTGCGATATGCAATAAATGCGTTGTTATAATCGCCTGTTGCTTCATAGATAAGTCCCATTAAGTTGTGGGCAAAGGCATCTTTTGCATATTTATTTTTATGATTTTTATATCTGTCATTTAAAACTTGTAGTCTTATATTTATTCTTCTACATTCAACTAAAGCACCTTCGTAATTATTTAATGCTATGAAGTTTAAAGCTTTGTAGTAGTTAATCATAATAGCCTCATAATCTTCTGGCGGATAAGGACGTACCATAGGATTTGAAACTAATACAAGTGCTTCTGTTCCAATATTTTTTGAGTAATCTTCTATATAATAATCAGCTTGATTAAAGTAGCTATTACTCTCGTCGTGTTTTCCAAGCATAAAGGCAACTACACCTCGATTCATATAATACAAAACTCGGTGATTATTAGTTGCCCATTTTTTTTCTTTATCTAGTTGTTTATAAGCACTTTCAAAATTCCCTCCTTCAATATTTTTCTGGATGGCTACTGTTTTTTGATAAAATGTAGCGCATCCTGATATAGTTAATATGGACATAATCGCCATAATAATAATAAAACTACTTCTTTTTTGAAGAAATGGTATAAGTCTGTTAATCATATTTAAGAGATTGACAAATAAGTACTTATTAAATATATGAACCTAGTTACGTATATATTTTTTGATTTTCTTCTCACCAATCCAAACAATCTCACTAGTCTCAATATTTGTTAGTTCGAGATTGACTTGATAATAATTAATTCTCTCTTTTTTATAAGTATCTACAATTGAGTTAATGTCACCATTTAGCATATAATCTGCTCCAAGTTCCATTCCCCATCTTTTAGCTGTTTCAACTGAAGCGAACTCTTGCTGTCCTGCTCTTTCACGGCGAAGTTCTTCACGTTTATCACCAGCTTGAACTAGTCGAACTCGTCCACTTTTTATAAACGATCTTTCTACATCTTTAATAAAGGTTTCAGCATCAATGTGCTCGTGTGATTTGTTATAAACTAGACCAACAATTACCACTGGTTTCTCACGAGTTGCACTAAGGTGGTTGTGAATCCAATCTTCTCCAAGAATTTGGTCAACCATAGCCTCGGCTGTCATGCGTGAGTCAGAATCATTCCAGCGACCACTTAAATCAATTGTCTCTTCAACGCCAACACGTTTTACTTTGTGTGTTGAGCAACTTTGCATAAATAGAGTTGCTGATGCGATTAAAATTAAATAAATGTATCTCATATTTTTAAAATTAGTTTTTTTAAAACTTATCAATTTTTATACCAATTAGTTTTTAATTATTTTCTGTTCAACAAAATAACGATTAATTTCATTTAATATATCTGTTGATGTTAGATTATCTCCTTTAACAATAAAATCAAGATAGTTGTCAAACTCAGTAGATGGCCCTATTCTGAAGTTACTTTTGGATAATGAAACTAGCCATTTAAATTGATAATAAGGTTTTTGTGATAATAGTATCAAAATATCCCACTTCTCTTCAAGTAATTTTAATATATCTTCATTTTTAGGCTGGAGAAAAAAATTAAAATCTTTTTTATTAAAAAATGTGTAAATATTATCACTAATAAAAGTGTAGGAAGATGGATTGGTAACATATCCTAAAACTTTGCAGTTAACTCCCTCTTTTATGTAAGGCTTTATAAATTCTGATATTAACTTGCCTTCTTCAGGTGAGTTAATATCAGTAACAAGTACAATTGATTTTGCTTGATCTAAATTTATAGCATTCAATTTTCTTGTATGAGTTTTAAGTTTCCTCTTTAAAATAGCATTTGCTATTTTCAGTTTTAGATTGTTGAGACTTTTCACTTTTATGATTCTAATAGTTTATAAAATTCCTCTTCTGATAATATGGTGATTCCTAAATTTTGTGCTCTCTCCAGCTTAGCTGGTCCCATTCTTTCACCTGCTAAAACATAGTCTGTCTTTTTTGAAATAGAAGAGATGTTGCGTCCGCCGTGTAATTCTACTAACTCTTTTATCTCATCACGTGAACGACTAAATACGCCGCTAACCACTATGCTTTTGCCTTCTAATATGTTAGACAAACTTTCTACTTCTACAATCTCTTTTTCAAATTGTAAACCACTCTCTCTTAATTTATTGATTAATTCTATGTTATCTGGACTGCTAAAATATGATACTACACTATCAGCAATTCTATCACCAATTTCATCAATATTAATTAACTCTTCTTTTGTAGCATTAATTATCAAATCAATTGAGGGTAGACCTTCAGCTAATTTTTTTGCTACTGTTTCTCCTACAAATCGAATGCCTAGCGCAAATAAAACTCGCTCAAAGGGTATTTCTTTTGATTTTTTTATACTATTTATAATGTTTTGAGCTGATTTTTCGCCTAATCGTTCTAATCCAGATAGTTGATGTTCCTTTAATTCATATAATTTAGAGATATCTGTTAAAAGTCCATTATCATATAGAAGTGAAATAGTTTCTGTACCTAAAAACTCTATATTCATTGCTCTTCTGTGGATAAAATGCTCAATTTTTGCTTTTATCTGAGGTGGGCAATGTTGTGAATTGGTACAGTAATGTGCTGCTTCTCCGTCTATTCGAGTAAGTTCGGAACCACATTCTGGACAGTTAGAAATAAATTCAACTGATTGTGCCTCACTCTCTCTTTTTGAAGTGTTTACGGCTGTAATTTTAGGAATAATTTCTCCTCCTTTTTCAACAAAAACGTAATCATTAAAGTGCAAATCTAAATTTTTAATAATATCCTCATTATGAAGAGATGCTCGTCTTACTGTCGTACCGGCAAGCTGCACTGGTTCAAGATTAGCAACTGGTGTCACAGCACCTGTTCTACCTACTTGATAATCGATGGATAGTAACTTTGTCTCTGCAGTTTCTGCCTGAAACTTGTATGAAATTGCCCAACGGGGTGATTTTGCGGTAAAACCTAACTCTTCTTGTTGGTTTAGGTCGTCAACCTTAACTACCACACCATCAATATCAAAGGGGAGGCTGTGTCTCTCTTTATCCCAATGACGAATAAATTCTATTATTTCATCTGCATTCCTACATATTTTAAAGTGCGGAGAGATACGCATTCCCCATCTTTTTAGTAGTTCTAAGTTCTGGTAGTGGCTGTTTGTTAATGGGTTATCTGTTAATAGATAGTATAAATAACAATCTAATGGTCGTTTGGCCACAAGTGCGCTGTTTTGGAGTTTTAACGACCCGGCTGCTGCATTACGTGGATTAGCAAAGGGGGGTTCTCCAGCCTCTTCACGTTCTAAGTTGAATTTTTCAAATCCATCAAGAGGCATATATATTTCACCTCTTACTTCAAGTGAAGCAGGATAATCACCTTGTAATCTTAGTGGTATACTTCGAATAGTTTTCACATTGGAGGTAACATCATCACCTCTAACACCATCTCCACGGGTTACAGCTTTTGTTAAAACTCCATCGTTATATATTAATGATATTGCTGTACCATCATATTTTAGCTCACAAATGTATGTAGTACTGCGTCCAAGTCCACGTTCAACTCTGCTTACAAATTCTCTTAACTCTTCTTCTGAATAGGTATTTCCCAATGAAAGCATAGGGTATTTGTGCTCTACTGTATCAAATGCAGTGTTTAAATCACTTCCAACTCTTACAGATGGACTATTTTCGTCGGTATATTGTGGATATTTTGTTTCTAAATCAATGAGCTCGTTCATTTTCATATCGTATGAAAAATCAGAGATTGATGGCTGATTTAATACATAATATTGATGATTATATTCATTCAATTGATTACGTAATGTCTCTATTTTATTTTTTATCTCTATTTCAGTCATTTAGTTTGTTTGTTTCATTGAATATTAACAAAAATACAATTTTATTGCTTATATAAAATGAAATAACATAAGAAGATGATAGTAACTCTTTAAGATAACTAATTATCCAAATTTCTATTTCAGATGCTATTATCTTTTTGTCATCTTTTCTTTTTATTAAGCAGTTAATCTATCTCTTTTAGTGAAGAGAGAAAAGGGGCTGTTAGTTAGTGATATACACACTTATAATAAATGTGATAAATAAACAGATTTGTAATGAATA
>CAZHHH010000105.1:2499-9795 GCA_964532085.1 uncultured Marinilabiliaceae bacterium | reverse complement strand
CCACTTTGCCAGAATCGAGTGCGATTACTCTCTTCATAAAAAGAAGCCATACCACCCAAAACTACTAGATTCCTATAAGCCGAATCATTTTGTAGTAATTCTGTTGGTCTCCCCTCCCATTTTTTAATTACAGTTCTAAAAATTAATGGTTGACTAAAAAAGAGATAAAGAAATAGAGATAAAATGATTAATCTTTTCCTCTGTTTTTTAATTAAAAATGCCAATGCAATAAAAAACAGAATTATAAAGATAGGCGAACTGAAAAAGCCCATAAGTTTAGATAAGACAAACATATTTAAACAAGTGAAGTTAAAAAAACACTTTTTACTTTAATGAAAAACTGCATTTTAGCGAAATGCAGAAAGCATCATTATTTCATTGTCCATTAGCCAAATTATACATAGATTAATTATCACCCTATTTATAGTGATTCTTCATTTAGTAGAATACAAAGATATTTTTAATGTTTCCATATTCTATTACGCCCTACCCCCAACCCCCTAAAGGGGTGCTACCCTAAAACGCAAATACAAAACGTAATTTTTATTACTAACTTGCTTTAAATAGCTCTAAAAACCCCCTTTTACCGTATCTGGCTGAAAGCAAGAGGGAAACGAAGTTCAGCAAAGCTAATTTAAGGGTTATATGCTGTGTATTAAAATTTCCTTTTTGGATAAATCTGAATTGTTATATTGAACTTTGTTTTCTTCTAATGGACAATTTAAGATTATTCAACGATGATTGTGATTGGTAAATATATTCTAAAACTATTTCCCCAAATCCTTAAAGGGGCTTTAAAAGCCACCTTTAAGTTTCTGAGTAAATATTTATTTTATTTTGTCACCATATTTTTCGACAACAAAATCTATATCCTTATCACCTCTACCACTTAAATTTACAAGTATAGAAGTTCTTGGTTCTTTTTTAGCAAGTTTCATAGCATAAGCAACAGCGTGCGAACTTTCAAGAGCAGGTATTATTCCTTCAAGGCGACTTAATTCATAAAATGCATCAATTGCCTCATCGTCACGAATTAAATCATACGTTACTCGATCCATATCATGTAACATACTGTGTTCTGGACCAACTCCTGGATAATCAAGCCCACTTGCTACAGAGTAAACTGGGTCTGGTTCGCCTTTTTCATCTTGCAACAGATAACATTTAAAACCATGAATTACTCCCGGTTTACCAAAAGTCATAGTTGCAGCATGATCACCTTTTGTGTCCGAAGTTCCACCTGGCTCAACACCATATAATTTTACATTTGGGTCATTTATAAAACCAGAGAAAATCCCCATTGCATTACTTCCACCACCAACACACGCAACAACGCTGTCCGGCATTTCACCAGTCATTTCAAAAAATTGCTCTTGTGCCTCATCACCAACAATTTTTTGGAAATCACGCACCATCATTGGGAATGGATGTGGTCCAACAACTGATCCGATGCAATAAATAGAATTAATCGGGTCTTTCACATAAGCTTCAAAAGCTGAATCAACAGCTTCTTTTAACGTACGTAAACCATGTTTAACAGGAACAACCTTAGCTCCTAAAATTTGCATACGAACCACATTTGGATGGGCTTTTGCAATATCTACCTCTCCCATATGTATTTCGCACTCTAGTCCAAAATATGCAGCAGCAGTAGCTAAAGCAACACCGTGCTGACCTGCACCAGTTTCTGCAATAAGCTTTTTCTTACCCATATATTTTGCCAAAAGTGCCTCACCCATACAGTGATTTAACTTGTGTGCACCGCTATGGTTAAGGTCTTCACGTTTTAAGTAGATACGACCACCATATTTCTCTGACAATCTATTGCAATAATATATCGGCGTTGGACGACCTTGAAAATGCTTACGAATACTACGCAGCTCCGAAATAAAATTATGAGATTTACTGATTTCATAATATGCGTCAGTAATTCTATCCATCTCTTCCTGTAGCTCTGGAGGTAAAAAAGAACCACCATACTCGCTAAAATATCCCTCAGAATTAGGGTATTGTTTAAAATAATTTTGTGCCATAATATTTTAGTTTTTCAACTTTAAAATTAACAATTAAAAACTAACCTTATAATATTTTTTAATAAAAAATCATTTTTTCTTTCTTCCTCTTCTATTGCTGTTCTCCTCTAAATCAATCAGCTCATCAACTACAGACTGCCAATCATGCTTTGCTTCAGACGATAAATCAATAACAGCATCATAATTATCTTTATCAATCTCTCTAACTACAATAGGTTTTGAAAGATATGATTCTATCTCTTCAAGAATCTCCTTCTCACCTGAACTACAGAAGGATACTGCCGTTCCCTTATTATTTCCACGTCCTGTTCTTCCAACACGGTGAACATAGTTTTCAGAAATTTCGGGTAAATCATAATTCACAACATACTCAACATTTGGGATATCTATACCACGAGCACTAACATCAGTTGCAATTAACACCTTTATTTCTCCAGTTTTAAAACGCTCTAAAACCGCTGTTCGCTCCCTTTGGTCTTTATCTCCATGGAGAGCCTCTGCATGAATCCCCACACGCTCCATAGCTTTCACCACACGCTCTACACGAACTTTTGTACGTGCAAAAACAAGAATTTTACTCTCTGGGAATTCACGAATTATTCTTTCAAGGAAAAAACGTTTATCATCCATTTCAACAAACATAACTGAATGATTAACATTTTTAGAAACTGGGTCTTTTGGCGATATCTGTATTCTAACAGCCCTCCTAACCAAGCTATAAGCTAAATCTTTAATATTTTTATCAATAGTTGCAGAAAAGAACAATGTCTGTCTTTTGTAAGGCAACATTCTAACAAGCTGATTCATATCATGATAAAACCCCAGCTCTAACATATGGTCAGCTTCATCTAGAATTAAAATCTCAATGGATGATAAATCTAAATGACCTTGCGAAACCAAATCAAACATACGTCCGGGTGTTGCAACTACCACATCAACTCCACTGTTTAGCATCTCTATCTGAGGGTCTTGCTCAACACCACCATAGAAACCATAAACACGCAAATTACTACCTTTTGCTAAGGAACTATAAACACCTGCAACTTGAATTGCTAGCTCATGTGTGGGAACCATAACTAAGCAACGAGGCGATTTTATTCTCTCTCTACTAGTTGATAAAATTTGTAAAGATGGAATAGCAAATGCAGCTGTTTTGCCAGTACCAGTCTGTGCAATGGCCAAAACATCTTCACGACGCAAAATTGGAGGAATTGCTTTATACTGTATATCTGTCGGGCGTCTGTAGCCCATTCGCTTTAAATTTTCAATTAAAAAATCTGAAAGATTATATCGTAAAAACTTCATATTATCAATATATTATAAACATTGGCGAAATTACGATAAATTAATTCAATGAGCAATTCAATTATCAATTATCAATTTTCAATGGACAATGAACAATGGATTGTACATTGAGCATTGAGCACTGAACATCAAACATTTCACATTGAACATTTCACAGTAATTCGTTTCAACAATTTTAATTGTAATATGTTATTATTATATTAAACTAAATTTTAAAACAGAGTTAGATATGAAAAATTTTGGAATTACACTTTTCGCCTTAGCAATTGCTTTCACTTCGTGTCTTAATAAACCACAAACAGAGACCAAAGGCAGTGAGAAAAAAGAGATTTTAGCAGCAAGTTATACTCCGGTTACACATGAATTTAATGAATTAGGATATTCTTATGATGCACTTGAGCCATACATAGATGCTGCAACTATGGAACTTCATTACGACAAACATCATAGAGCATATTATAACAATTTTATCTCTGCAGCAGAAGGAACTGAACTTAAAAAAATGCCATTGGAGCTAATTTTTAAAAACATCTCTTCACAAAGCACATTTGTTCGTAATAATGCAGGTGGATACTACAATCATGATCTTTTTTGGGCAAATATGACTCCAGTAAAAGGGTCAAAAATATCAGAAAACTTAGAAAATGCTATTAATGAAGCATTTGATTCTTTCGATAATTTTAAAACAGAATTTGAAAATAAAGCAAAAACAGTTTTCGGAAGTGGTTGGGCTTGGTTAGTAAAATTAGAAGATGGCAAACTTGCCGTTAGTTCAACGCCTAATCAAGACAATCCGCTAATGGATGTTGCAGAAGTACAAGGCACTCCTCTTTTAGCTTTAGACGTTTGGGAACACGCATATTATTTAAAATATCAAAATCAAAGACCCGCCTATATCACCAACTTTTGGGAAGTTGTAGATTGGGATGAAGTTAGTAGAAGATTTGAAGAGTAGTAATTTAAAAAAAGGCAGGTTTTTAGTTAAACCTGCTTTTTTATTTTTCTGATAAAACTATTTTGTAACTTATCTCTATTTAATTCTATCTAAATAGAGTTTTTGAATTTCAAATAGATTTTCAAGATTCAACTCATGGCTGTAAATCCTAATCATATCCTGTATTCCGTAATTTACATGAAAATGACCAAGCGCAGCATCAAAAGTCGTTTTTGTCCAATTAAACTTCACTTTTTTAGTTAAATCTTCAAAGTGCTTCCAACCTGTTTGCTTTGGAATATTAATATATCCATGATCTTTCTCTTTTGTGTCTAAGAAAATACCAGGATGCTTTTCATCAAGAATAAAAAACTTTTTCATTCTAATTATTCCTGGTCCAGAAAGCTTACCACCAGGCTTCTTTCTAAACTCAATCCCTTCATCCATATAACAAGACTGAAGTTCTGCTACATCTTCAAACTCTGGCAAATGACGCACTCGTATAACATTAAACTCTTTGTTATAAATATGCACAACACCTGCTGCAGCATCAAACTCAGGCTCAAAATATTGTTTTATATTTTGAGTAGCTCTTGTAACCTCTTCTAAAGTGTATAGTTTTCTAACCACAAAATAGATATAAAGTGGCTTTGATTCTTTAGGATATTCTGAATAATAATCAAAATATCCTGGAAATGGCTCTGGTGCTTCCAACACAAATGTATTTGGAAGTATCTTATCTTCTAAAAGCTGTAAAGTTTCAAGTTTTAGAAGATTGCCATAACGTTCAATGTAAGGTGATTGGCTCATAATATATTATTTTAAATTATTATTTTCTTTTAATTACGAGTAAAAACAAACTCTTTTTCATCACTTAATTCAGAATTATAAAAATATCCATCTTCATTAAAAGCTTTTAAACTCTCTTTATCTGAAAGCTGATTTTCAATAACAAAACGTGTCATTAATCCACGTGCTTTTTTTGCGTAAAAACTAACTACTTTATAAGTGCCATTTTTATAATCTTTGAAAGATGGTGTTATAACTTCTGCATCAACTTTAGATAAATCTATTGTTTTAAAATACTCTTGACTTGCAAGATTTAGCAATATATTTTTATTTTCATCCTGCATATCTTTAACCAATAAGTCAGTTAATTTATCCTTCCAAACCTGATAAAGATTATCACAGCCATTACTTTTTAGCTTCGTTCCCATCTCTAATCTATATGGTAGAATCTCATCAAGCGGGCGCAACAATCCATATAATCCAGATAAAATACGCAATGAATTTTGAGCATATTTCACATCTTCTTCTGTTAAAGTTGAGGCATTTAATCCATCATAAACGTCACCGTTAAATGCAAATAGTGCCTGTTTAGACTCCTCTTTATCAAAGGGCCATTGCCATTTCAAATTTCTATCAACATTTAGCTCTGCAAGTGCTTTGCTAAGCTTTTGCAAATGAGCTAATTCTCCTGGTGAATAGTTACGAAGAGCATCATTTAACATTTGTGATACCTCTGGGAATCTAATTTCACTACTTTCATAAATAGATGAAGTTGAATCAAAATCTAACCGTTTTGCAGGCGAAATGACAATTAGCATAAGATATTTATTTTTACTTTATTATTAATTATAACAAAAAAAAGCATAAAAATGTTGCATAAAATTGCTATTAGATGCTTTTTAAAAGATTTAAATATCTAAACTATGAAAATTTTATGAGTTTATTTTAAAAAATAGCCATAAATCGTGTGTCTTCTTCTACTAATAGTGGGCTTTTGATATAAATAATTTTCTCTTTTTTATCAAACAACCATCCCGAACTACTATTTATGAACTCCTCCTTTGATGTGTAATTTTTAAGCGGTGTAACTGAACGGCCATAAGAACTTATAAGCTGTTTTGGTTTTTTTGATGCTACGATTTTAATTATAACAGACCTATCATCCTGTATATAATCACCCTCTGACTTCTCAAGCACCAACTGCATTATCTCCTCTGTTGAGGAAAATAAAACATTTGTAATTGAAATATTTGAAGATGTTAATGGATCTTTTTCATAAAATTTATTGCTATATAAAAATCCAGGAAAAGCTTCTAAAAACAATACATTCTCATCTAAATTAAATTCTCTACTTTTCACTGGAATAACGGAGCCACTTTTTACAAAAAAATCAAAACTTCCATGAGTTGAAACGTACATTCCATCTTTGCTATTATATAGCTTTTTAGTTTTATAATTATACCATGTTCCTTTTGGTAAATAGCAACTGTCTACGTTATCTGTTATTAATACTCTATCTCCGATTAAAAAATGATTATTAAGTTTTAAGGCAAGACTATCTTTAGGATAATAGATTGATATTGGGAATAACGGATACAATTTATTATCATTATTTTGAATTAATAATGAATTAAGAAACGGCTCTAATACTTTTAAACTCTCATCATTATCAAAAAACTCATCTATATATGTTGTTGAAATTATATTGGTATCAACACTATTAATTGCCAAATATCTCTTTAAAATATCAATATTATTCTCTCCATAAATAAATAAGAGATTATTGATATTCAAAGGATTTCTATCTTCAATATTTGGAAAGTTTTCTTTGTAAATACCAAAGTTATTTGATGATAAATATAGATTTGGAACATAAGATGATACATTTTTAAAAATCTGATTGTCAAGAATTAAACTGTCAAAATTGATAAAATTATCACCAAATAGAAAACTTCCTTTCTTTTTATCAAATTTTAAATTTGCAACCTCTCTCCTATCAACATAGTCAGATGCAAACTCTTGATTTTCAAAGAATATATCTATATTTAAATTGCCTTTTTTTACTCTTAGCTCTAAAGAATCACTCTTTAAAATCAGATATTTTTTCTCTTCAATTACATTTATCTTAAAAGGAAGAAAATCGCGATTAGTGGGAACATCAAACTCTCTGTTTTGCTTGCTAGAGCTACCTTTGTCACTATATGACAGATAGAAAATATCTGGTGCTAACCAATT
>CAZHHH010000105.1:0-2399 GCA_964532085.1 uncultured Marinilabiliaceae bacterium | reverse complement strand
TTTTTTACAACAACATTGTTAAGAGTTATTTGGTTCCAACTATTTTCATTTTCCAAACAGCTTGTAACAAACTCTTGCTCACCACTTTTTGCAAATAAAACCAGTTCATTAAAACGTGAATTATGTTTTACTATGGCAGATAATCTGTAATTTCCATCTGGAAGTTCTACAAATTTGTCTGACTCTATAACTTGAGAAATTCTGCGTCTAAAATCAACTTTATCACTTATTTGCAAACTTTTTTCACCTTCTGCAAATCGTCTATCTTCCTGCGAATTGAAATAATTTAGAGTTGGCGATAATGAATCATTTACAGCTACTTTATTACCCTCAATTACTTCTGTCTCCCATCCTAAAATAAAATCTTGAACAGGTTTTACTGGACTTGGAATATATCTTCTATCAGCTTCAAAACTTCCATTTTTTACATAATCATTATCTTCAGCTACTCTCCAATTTCCTGTTTTTGCATCAAGTTCCCATGAGTTTAAAGAGTTAAAATAAGGAGTTTCACCTTCAAAACTGAGTGGACACCATTGATTATATCCTAGACCATTACCAGCAAAGTCTGCCCATCTATCACCACAAAAAACGACAGTTTCTTGCTCACTCCCTTTAACTGAAATAAAAAAACCTGTTTGACTAATATGTGCATAATCCTTTTCACTTCCTTGTGCTACTAGCATGTCATTATGAGGAAAATATGGTCCACGTATATCATCTGCAACTAAATAATATGCAAATGAAGAGTCCCAACCATAAAGATTTGAGGCAAACATATAGTACTTTCCATTATGCTTAAACATACAATTTCCCTCTCTACCTTCTCCGCTGAAAATATGTGTACAATCTTTCAACCCTACTTTTCCCTCCACCATACCTATTTCTGAAATATAAATTCTATTTCGTCCATGTGGTTTAGAGTAAACTAGATATGACTTTCCACTCTCTTCATCAACAAAAACAGTTTGATCGCCAGAACCTGTATATCCGATAAATTCAGTGATATCTAACAACTGATCCGATTTAAAATTGCCAGTTGGTGAATCTGAAAGTGCAACTAAAATATTTGCATTATGCTGTATAAAAAGAGCATATTTTTCAATTTCTTGAATATATGTAATTCCCATTCTTCCTAACCAATTAGCTTTTCCAAGTTTTTCAGCCTCTTCGTTGGTTAAAACATCTCCTTCAAAAGTCCAATTAACCAAATCATCAGAACTATAACAAGATACAGATACAAAAGTGCATTTATCATACTCCTTTACTGGATTGGCTCTATATAATTCAGCTTCTTTATAATGAACTCCGTACCAAAAATATTTCTCTTTACCACTCTTTGAATCTACAAATCTAAACACACCACCACCTTGGCTGTAAATAGCTTCACCATCAACAGTGTCCCAAAAAACGTCATTTTTGATATTTTGATAATTATTTTCAGAACAACCTGATAAAAAAATTAAACAAACGGCAGATAGCAATAATAGTAGTCTCATAACTTTAATTTTTAATTGTAAAAATGTTATGTAAAAATACAAAATTTAACTTTTAATGCTAAACACTATTTGATTTAGTTATTGCACATTTTGGCACTTTTTATAAAAAAAATTGTATATTTAGATTTACAAACCAAATCCTTACATTTATGACACTTAAAAGAGTAAACAGTATTACATTTATATTAGCAATATTATTGGCATCAAGTAGTATTATATTTAATAGTTGCACAAAAGATCATATTCCTAAAAAATACCAATCCCAATATCTAACTTTGGAGCAATATAATGTAAATGAGATGACAGAAGAAGATTTTGAAGTCATAGGCAAAGCACTCCAAAGATTAACAATTGAAAGAGTAGATTATAAGTATATAATAAAACAAACTTGCGGTGCTGAAGTAAATATCTCCGAAGAGTTATATAAGCATATAGTAGATGGATTTGAACGCACAAATAATTTAAAATGTTCTTGTATAAAAATAAGTAAGGAAGATAAGGAGTGAATTTTTTGTCTTCTGCACATTTTGGCCATCAAAGCTAAGTGACTGCAAGTCAATCTAATACCAGTACAGACGTTTGTTTTGGGTGTCCCAATATAGAACTCAAGAAATAATATAAATATGTTTTATTTCAGGACGATTAAAAATATTACTATTAGTACAACCCTCTACGGGGTTGATTCCTAGAGATTGTTAACCCCATAATAAATTATGGGGTTAATAACATATAACACCATTCGGTGTTGATGTACATAACGTGCTTTTTACATAATTTAATTTTGCGTATTGAAAATCACCCTGAATGGGGTGAAATATGAATAACCCCGTAATTCATTGCGGGGTAGATAACCCAATGCAAACCAACCCCCTCGCCTGCGACGAGAGTCTAGTAGGCAAA
>CAZHHH010000104.1:0-9889 GCA_964532085.1 uncultured Marinilabiliaceae bacterium | reverse complement strand
GTCGTGATGCTTGCCACGCTCTATAAAAAGTTGGAACTCCTGCTACTACTGAAGCTGTTATTAAAAGTGAGTCTAGCAATAGAGTGCCCCAACCAAATAAATAGGTTGTTATGGCGGCAAGAATTAAGCCCCCTGCAATATACATTAATAAATTTACCTGTTTTAATCTCATGTCTATATCTGTTTTAAAAAGTCTGTTAATAATTGATGATTATATCTTGTTTTTATTCACTCATAACACATTGTCTACCAATCTTTTTATCGTATCTAATCGTAGGGGAAAATAAAAAAGTGAAACTTTGGGTGTTAGTAATTAAGAAAACAATGTTTACCATATCTAATTTACAAACTATTAGGTTATACTTTTTTGATTATTATTCTCACTATGTATTTACCCCAAACCCCTAAAGGGGCTTATTGCATACAGTTAACAACTATTTCAAAAGTAAATCACAACAATTTGGAAAACACTTTTTTTATTAGCTAAAAAGATTTTGTATATATAGAATCTTGATTAGCTTGTTGGTAGCCCCTTTAGGGGTTTGGGTAATACGAAATGGGACTTGTATAATGTTTTTTAGACCATATTTATATATAAACCATCCTTTGCTTGCTAATAGCCCCCATTACCCTGTATAGCTGAAAACAAGAGGGGGTTGGGGGTTAAAATTAGTTGTTTGGAGTTTAAAAAACTCCTAATAGACAATTTGGGATAACTATCTACTTTTAAGATAATACTGGGTAGCCAACTTTCTGAATTACTTCAACTAATTTTTCAGTTGTAACTTTTTCAGCATCATATTCTACTCTCACACTGCTAGAGTTAAATAATACTTTAGCTTTCTCAACTCCAGGCTCATTATTTAAAACACCCTCTATTCTTGTTACACAACTTGGGCAGGTAAGAGTTTCTAATTGAAATCTTGTAGTTTTCATAAATATCTTTTTTAAAAATTCATTATTAATCTAATCAGAACACTTACTTTTTTTGCCTATTAATGTGCAAAATCACCATGTAAAATGTGCTCTAATGCTTCTAAAGTATGTGTATATTCAACATAAGCATGAACATAGTGACGACCTTCTTCTACGGAGTTATCTTTTGTTTTGTGAAGTTTCATAACGGTAGCATAACGCTCTTTGATTACCTCTTCTAAGTGAGAAATTACAGTTTTTGATACCTCTTCAATAGAGTTGTTGTCAATTGAGCTATCAGCCATTTCAACAAGTGGAGTCATTGAGCCAGCAGGCTTTAATCCTGTAAAAGGTGCTCCTTCTGTTTCTCTATGTAAACGAACTAGTGTCTCTAAGAAATGCTTCTCAACAATGGTATAAACTTCTTTATCACCTTTTTTCAATTTGTAAGTTTTGTTGAATAGAGCAATTACCTCTTTCTCTTGACTTGAGTCAATCCATTTTAAAACTAACTCTACTTTATTATTATCAAGAGCTTTTAAAGCATCTTTAATTACTGGACCATCATAAGAGTCGCAATGCGCATAAATAGGGGCATTGAAAAGTAGCAAAAACAGTCCTACTAAAAGTGTTGACCAAACAGTTCTCGTTTTCAAATTCTTTGTTGTCATAATTTTATTACTTTAAATGTTAATATTAATTTCTAACACAAAGATAAGGTAAGCACCTTCTGAATTAAAGGAGAAAAGTAGGGCGTTCTTGTACAAAAGTCGGATTTTGTATAAAACACCTAACTTCTGAACTGTAAAGGTGTCTTTTTCGTATGATTTTTAAAGAATTTACTGAAATGAGAAGGGTCTGAGAAATTAAGATCATAAGCTATTTGTGCAATTGTCAAATTAGGATTTTGCAAACGTACTTTAGCTTCTAAAAGTAACATCTCATTAATCCATTCCCTTGCAGTTTTTCCACTAGTTTCTCTTATTAGAGTTGAAAAATATTTAGGTGTCAAGTGCAACTTCTCAGCATAGAAAGAGACTTGCTGCTCTTGAATAAAATTTTTGGCTAACAGCTTTTTAAATTGAGATAGAATCATATTTCCTCTATTTGCGGGAGTGGTAACCTCGGCTGCTTTACTTTGATGCGTACTATCAATTTCATTTAGAATAATATAAATTAAACTACGTATAATCTCTGAAGTATGCAGGTCATTCTCTAACGATTTTTCATGGATTAAATCAAAATATGATTTAAAAAGCTCAAACTGCTTTGGTGTTAATGAAATTACTTGCTGATCTGTTTTGTCAAAAAAATCATATTTATCTAGATAGTTAATATCAGTTTGCCGTTGAATAAAAACCTCCTTGCGGAAGAAGAAAATTCGAGCATCATAATTTTCATAAACATCAGTAAACTTACGAATCACCTCTGGTGCAAAAGTAAAAATAGCTGGTGCCTGAACTTTTTGAACAAACAGATCTGACTCTAATTGTAATTCCCCCTCTTCTAACAAACAGATAGCGTACGCCAATGTGCGGTGCACATCTTCAGATGCACAGGCATTACTAAGGTGTGACATATAATACCACTGATTAAAATTAGTACCGCTTACCTCTAATTCAGTATAATCTATATAAGGAATATAATCCATTGCAAAAATTTTATTTCAAAGATAACTAATTAAACAACATATAAATTACAGAATTAGTTTAGCTATTGTGAAATTTAACAAAAAGACTTTATGTAAAATATGTCTAAAAATATTTAACTATTTTTATCTTGTTAAGCATTTATAGCTTTATCTAAGATAGAAAACTATTATAGATATTTAGGAGATTTTTGTTTATAATAAAGCTAGATAGAGTAAGTAACAAGTAGCTAAACAAATAAAGATGGCAAAAAATAAAAAACTATCCGTTTTAGGTGCTGAAATAACTCTTTCAACTTAAGCAAAGGAAGAGTATATCTCTTTGACCGATATTGCTCGATACAAAGACAACTCACACAGATAGCATTATTCAAAACTGGTTAAGAAATAGAAATACTATTGAACTTCTAGGCTTTTGGGAGCAAATATATAATCCTAATTTTAATCCCCTCGAATTCGAGGGGTTTAGAAAACAAGCAGGACTAAATAGTTTTGTTTTAACTCCTAAACGATGGATTGAAACAACAAATGCCATTGGAATTATTTCAAAGCCTGGACGATATGGAGTCACCTTTGCTCACAAAGATATTGCCTTTGAGTTGGCTTCTTGGATATCTATAGAGTTTAAAATTTATATAATCAAGGAGTATCAACGTCTGAAACAAGACGAAAGTGACCGTTTGAATTTGGATTGGAATTTACAATGTACCTTGTCAAAAGTAAATTATAAAATTCATACAGATGCTATAAAAGAAAATTTAATTCCGACTCAACTGAGTAAAAAACAAACAGCATATTATCTATGCAAGTGAAGCAGGTGTGCTAAATATGGCTCTCTTTGGCTTTACAGCTAAACAATGGCGAGATAACAACCCTAATGAAAAAGGGGAATATAAGAGATGCTGCTACAATTCAACAATTGGTTGTTTTATCTAATTAATAAAGCATTAATGCTTTATTAATTAATCAGAACATTAGTCAACAAAACAGATTAAAGTAACTGAATGATATTGCTATTTCTCAAATGAAATCGCTAATGAGTAATGCAAGTATAAAAAAATTAAAATAAACCATTTTTATGACATTATAAAGATGATAAACTAATTAAACACATATAAAATGCAGATTTAGTTTAACAGTTATAAACTTCTGTATATAATTAATGTCGTCCTAATTATTTTATAGCTTCTTAGATATTTAATATTAACAAAATCATACTATAATGTGATTTGAACGCCAACACACTGTAAAATCGCATAGCAAAACTAATAAATCACATTATGTTGTGATTTATATAAACATTCAATAGTAAAAACCCCTCCACCACGCCACTCTTTGTCTCACTCACCTATTGTCATAAACTAAAAAAGATAAATATGAAAAAGAAGAGTGAGAATACACTATCATCTATACAATTACTGCGTAATAGACGTGAAGAGTATAAAAAAGAGACTTTAAACCCGTCGAATTCGAGGGGTTTAAAAAACAAGCAGGACTAAATAGTTTTGTTTTCTTTTGATTTAATCCTACAACCAACATAAATAATTACGGCTAAATTGTAATTTTCTATTTATATTTCAACGTTCATATTCTCTTCATTGCTTACAACTCATTATACAACACACTCTAAATCTAGATTGTTCCTATTCTATGAATAGAAAAATATTTTTTTGAAAACTTTTATATTATATTTGATAAATAAATAACAGATTTAATATTCTAAAAATAACATTTTAGTTTATTCCAATATTATTTCATACATGAAGATTAAATTTAAAGAACAAGAGTTTCAAATAGATGCGGCACAGGCAGTTGTTGATTGTTTTGAAGGACAGCCTCTTAAAGCAAACAAGTTTACTTTGCAACGTAGTAAGGACTTGATAAAAAAGCTAAAGAGGTAACACATGATGCCTCGCAAACTAATCTTAATGAACAACTCTACGAAGATATTGGATATCAGAATAGTTCTATTAAAATAACAGACTCTCAACTTTTAGAAAATATCCAAAATATTCAAAAGAATAATGAAATAATTCATAATAAAACTCTTGATTCTATTCCTAAAATAAATATTGGACTCAATCTAACTATTGATATGGAAACGGGTACAGGAAAGACATATACCTATATCCGAACAATGTATGAATTGCATAAACATTATGGTTGGAGCAAATTTGTAATTATAGTTCCCAGCATTGCAATTCGTGAAGGAGTTTTTAAGTCTTTTGATATGACAGAAGAGCATTTCCAAGAGATTTATGGACATAAAATCAACCGTTTTATATATGACTCTTCAAGACCACAAGATATTGAATCATTTGCAGCTGATAGCAGAATTGGGGTGATGATTATAAATTCTCAAGCATTTGCGGCTAGAGGTGCAGCAGCAAGAAGAATTTATCAAGAACTAGACCAATTTGGCTCGCGAAAACCAATAGAGATATTATCGCAAACTAAGCCGATATTAATAATTGATGAGCCTCAGTCAGTTGGGCGACTTGGCTCTAAGACTTTAAACAGTATGGAGGAGTTTAAGCCTCTGTTCACTTTGCGATATTCTGCCACACACGCCGAAGTATATAATAAAATATATAGACTTGATGCATTAGATGCATACAATATGCAGTTAGTAAAGCAAATTCAAGTAAAAGGGATTAATATTAAAGGAATAACAGGAACTTCTGGATATTTTTACTTAGAACATATCAGTTTAAGTGCAAATAAGCCACCTATGGCTGTTGCTGAATTTGAAGAAAGAACAAAATCTGGAGTTAAAAGAGTTCGTAGAAGATTAAAACAAGGAACAGATTTATACCAACTATCAGGTGAGCTACCTGCATATAAAAATATGGTTATTACTGAAATAGATGGCTTCCAAAATAAAATAGTACTTGCTGGTGAAGATGTTTTCCCAGGAGATATATTGAATAATAAAGAAGATGAAGCTCTTTTTCGTAGAATACAAATAAGAGAAACAATTCTTTCTCACTTACAAAAAGAGAGAGAAATGTTTGAAAAAGGTGTAAAAGTTTTATCTCTCTTCTTTATTGATGAAGTGGCAAAATACAAATCATATAATGAAGAGGGAGAAGAGCAAGCAGGTGAATATGCTATAATATTTCAGGAAGAGTATGAAAATGCAGTAAATGATTTAATTGAGATTCTAAAACAAAAGCATAATAATGATAATCAAATAACTGATGATTATATAAAATATATTAAATCAGAAGCTGCAAAAGTACATAATGGATATTTTTCCATTGATAAAAGAAGTGGAAAAATAATTAATTCAACAATAAAAAGAGGGGCAGAAAGCTCTGACGATGTCTCAGCTTATGAGTTAATTATGAAAAACAAAGAGCGACTGCTTAGTTTTGATGAACCTACGCGGTTTATATTCTCTCACTCAGCACTAAAAGAGGGATGGGATAACCCAAATGTATTTCAAATATGTACTTTAAAAAACACAGAGAGCGGCTCTGAAATAAGACGTAGGCAAGAAGTAGGAAGAGGTATGAGGCTTTGTGTTGACAAAACTGGTACAAGATTAGATACAGATGTGTTAGGAGACCAAGTGCATCAAATTAATAAATTAACAGTTATTGCCTCTGAAAGTTACGAGGAATTTGCAAGAGGGCTGCAAACTGAAATTGCTGAAACATTAAGTGAAAGACCTGTAGCCGCAAATACTAACTTTTTTGCAAATAAAACTCTAAAGAATAGTGAAGGACAAAAAGTAGTACTTACTAAAACTGAAGCCGAAAACTTAGTGGTAGAGCTAAGAGTTGGAAGAGTTATTGATAGCAACTACAAAGTTACCGATGAAGGGAAAGAACTAATAGAACAAAAGAAAATAACAGTACCAGAAAATTTAGAACCTTTTGTTGATGATATTTCCGAGCTACTCAAGAAAGTTTACGAAGGCACACCACCAATGCCACAAAATGAAAGAAAGAACACATCTGTTACAATCAATCATAATTTTGCAAAGAAAGAGTTTCAAGAACTATGGAATAAAATTAGTCTAAAAACAATATATGAGGTAAACTATGATAGCACCAAGCTAATTGAAAAAAGTAAAGAGCGTATAAATCAAGACTTAAACATAAATATACGGACTTATGAAATTATAACTGGAGAACAGAAGCAAGTAGATGATAAACAAGGATTAAAGGATGGCGAAGGTATGTATATAACGAAAACCGAACACCAAACTGTTAGAGCAGAAATTTATAGCAACACTCTGTATGATATGATTGGTGAAATAGAAGCTCTCACAAATCTAAAAAGAAGTACCATTGTTGAGATACTGCAAAAAATTGAAGCCAATAAGTTTGAAATGTTTAAGAGAAATCCTGAAGAGTTTATTGCAAAAACAGCACGTTTGATTAATGAGACAAAGTCAAGCTTAATTTTAAATAACATTGTCTATCATAAGATTGATGATAAATTTGATGCTAAAACTGTATTCACAAATCAACAAAATATACTACGTTCTGATAAGATTCTAAAGAAACATATTTATGATTTTATAAATACAGACTCAAAAGTAGAACAAGAGTTTGCAACCAATCTTGAACAAGCTACAGAAGTAGTCGTCTATGCAAAACTGCCACGTAGTTTCTATATAACAACGCCTGTTGCTAATTACAGCCCAGATTGGGCAATAGTATTAAACAAAGAGAGTGTAAAACATATATATTTTGTAGCTGAAACGAAAGGAACAGATGAAATCTCACAATTGCGCTCAATAGAACAGCTAAAAATACATTGTGCAACTGAGCACTTTAAAGCAATTAGTGGTACAGAAGTGAAATTTGATGTGATACACAATTATAGCAAACTTTTAGAAGTAGCTGAACTTAAATAAAATATATAATTATGGAATTTAATGTTTATTATAGTAAGAGTTTACAAAAGAAAAACAAATAGTGCAAAGAATAAAAACGCTGACAATTAGCAACATACAACAAAATCCCTTTGCAGGTTCTTTGCAACTCCTTTGCAAATAAAGAGTTTCTGCAAAGGAAAAGTATAGAAATAAAAAGATAGAAAAATGGAAAAGATGGACTTACACTCACCCAATATGGTGAACCAAAATATAGAGAGCATAGCAAAACTGTTTCCCAACTGCGTAACTGAAACAGCAGATGGAATAAAAATAGATTTTGAACAGCTAAAACAAGAACTTTCTGAAGATGTTGTTGATGGTGCTAAAGAACGATACCGACTTGATTGGCCTGGAAAACGTGAAGCTATTGTTACAAGCAACCTGCCAACCACCGCAACACTTAGACCTGCAAAAGATGAAAGTACAGACTTTGACAACACTGAAAATATATACATTGAAGGAGATAACCTTGAAGTATTAAAAATATTGCAAGAGAGCTACCTCAACAAAATAAAGATGATATACATTGACCCACCATACAACACAGGAAAAGACTTTGTATATAGAGACAACTTTGCAACTGATGTGGAAGAGTGGAAAAAGAGCGAAGAAAGAAATGAGGAGGGCGCCCGCTTAGTTGTAAATCCCGAAACTGCGGGACGCTACCACTCTGACTGGCTCTCAATGATGTATCCACGACTAAAATTAGCACGAAACTTACTAACAGATGATGGAGTGATATTTATATCCATTGACGATAATGAAGTGCATAACCTTAGAAAAATGTGTGATGAGATTTTTGGGGAGGGAAATTTTGTAACTGACTTTGTGTGGACAGGTAAAAGTGGTTCAGAAGATGATGGTAATATAAGAAATAATCACGAATATGTACTTTGTTATTCTAGTAATCAAGCATTGTTTGAAGTAGGGTTAGATATTAAAAAAGATGTTAAGTTTCCTTTATATGATAAAAAACGTAAAGAAAAATATAAACGTCAATTATTACGAAAATGGGGAGATAATAGCAAAAGACAAGACAGACCAAATCTATATTATTCTATTAAAGATGACGAGAACTTAGAGTTTTATCCAACCTTACCTAATGGTGATGATGGTTGTTGGCGATGGAGTAAGGAAAAAATGAATACAGCTATAAAAGAAGGATATATTGAATTTGACATAAACCAAAAAGGAAGAAAAGAAGCTTATGAAAAAATTTATGAGTCAGATACAAAAAGAAATACAAAGAAGTATCAAAGTCTTATTAATGATTCTAGTAATACAGCAAATGCTACAAGAAAAATGAGAGAAATGTTTAATGGTATGAAAATATTTGATAGACCAAAGCCTATTGAACTTATTACAAGATTTTTAAATGTTGCAAATTCAAAAGAATTAATTGTCCTCGACTTTTTCTCAGGTTCTTCCACTACCGCCCACGCTGTTATGCAGTTAAATGCTGAAGATGGTGGTAATCGTAAATACATAATGGTTCAGCTACCAGAAGAGACAGATGAAAAAAGCGAAGCATACAAAGCAGGATATAAAACCATTGCAGAAATTGGTAAAGAGCGCATACGCCGTGCTGCACAAAAGATAAAAGAAGAAACTAAAGCAGATATTGATTATGGCTTCCGTGTCTATAAATTAGACAGTAGCAATATGAAAGATGTTTACTATAACCCTGCAAACTATACTCAGCAAGATTTAGGTATGTTCATCGATAACATAAAAGAAGATAGAACAGAGGAAGATTTAGTTACACAAGTTATGCTTGATTGGGGTTTACCTCTATCATTAAATATAGAACAAAAAGAGATATCAGGCAAAAAAGTTTATACCGTTGCAGATAGCTATCTTTATTGCTGTTTTGACAAAGGCTTAGACGAAGCCTTTGCCAAAGAAGTCGCAAAAAACAACCCTGAGCGTATTGTTTTCCGTGATGCTGGCTTTGCCAATGATACAGCTAAGGAGAATGTAAAACAGTTGTTGAAACAGTTGAGTCCTGATACGGAGATGAGGGTGGTGTAAAAAGAGTTGACAATGATAGAGATATTAGCATAAAATCATAAAGATGACAAGAATTACAGAATTTCTTTTCAGCATTAGCCGAGATACCGCAGTAACATTAATTGTTACATTAATGGTATTTGCTCTTGGGTTCATAATTACAGGTTTTATAAAGAGTGTTAATAACTGTCGTAATAGAAGAAATTACAGAAGAATATTTAAGGAAATGTTATCCGAAATAAGTGATTCCAGCATAACACAATCCGAAAATTTCAAAAAATTCATTTCACAATTAAATGTACTTTATCAAGGCATTTTTTCTATGCCTACCAAAAACATTGATCTTCTTTATAATTTTAGAAAAATTCCATTTGAAACTTTTTATAATTCATACTTTAATGGAATTGAAAACTTAAAAAATAGAA
>CAZHHH010000103.1:0-9915 GCA_964532085.1 uncultured Marinilabiliaceae bacterium | reverse complement strand
ATAAATATTTAATCTCTTTTAAGTAACAATTAAGATATCCAAACTCATAAAGCATCCCACAACTCGCACAAACACAGATAAATATCTAAACAAATGGCGTTTTTGTAATTATTGCTGGAATATTCCTATTTCTAATTTTTATATAAATATTTTCACTACTATTTACAAAGTCTGACTTTATATATCCTAATCCTATCCCTTTTCCCAAAACTGGAGACATAGTTCCTGAAGTTACAACACCAATCTCTTCACCCTCTTCATTCAAAATTAGATAACCTTGTCGCGGAATTGCCAATTGCTGCATAACAAATCCTTTCAACACTCTATCAACACCACTTTTTTTCTGTTCTCGCAGAATCTCTAAATCATTAAACTTTTTATCATCAGTCAATTTTGTTATCCACCCTAATCCTGCCTCAAAAGGAGATGTTGTTTCATCAATATCATTTCCATATAAACAATACCCCATCTCTAAGCGCAAGGTATCTCGCGCTCCCAAACCTGCAGGTAATATTCCTTTACTCTCTCCTTTTTCCAGAATCAAATCCCACAATTTCTCTACTTGATTATTTTTCAGATACAACTCAAAACCACCTGCACCTGTATAACCTGTTTTAGATATTAAAACATCTTCAAAATCACCAACTTTTCCATTTTGAAAAGAGTAATATGGCATTTTTGACAACTCAACAGTTGTTAACAGACTTAGAATTGCTTCTGCTTGCGGTCCTTGAATTGCTAGAAGTGATATATTGTCACTTTCATCAATAATCTCAACATCTTCGATTATAAATATATTTATCCACTCCCAATCTTTTTCACGATTAAAAGCATTTACAACTAATAGATACTCGTTATTATTAATCTGATAAATCAGCAAATCATCAACAATTCCACCCTCTCCATTTGGCAAAAGAGTGTATTGAATTTTTCCAACTTCAAGTTTGTAAATATCGTTAGACGTTATGGATTGCAAAAACTTAGCTGCATTTGTGCCTTTTACCAAAAACTCTCCCATATGAGAGACATCAAACAAACCAGCTTTATTTCTTACAGCTAAATGTTCTGAATTTATACCTGAATATTCTATTGGCATTTCATATCCAGCAAAGAGTGCCATTTTTGCTCCTAATTGCAGATGTTTTTCATATAAAGGTGTACGTTTCATTTCCGTAAAATTATTTTATAAGTTTTTGAATTTGAGTTTCTAATATTTCTAAATGATCAAAAGCTAATTCGGGTAAATTATCAATATCAAACCAACTTGCATCGTCAGCATCATCACCAGCATTGGGGTCTATTTTCTCATCAATTACAGCTCCATAGACCACAGAAATTGTGTGGCCACGAGGGTCTCTTCCTGGTGTACCTACTGTTACTAATTGTATTATATTTTCTGTTAAAATTCCTGTCTCTTCAATTAGTTCACGCTTAGCTGCAACTAATAAATCTTCATTTTCATCAACAAACCCTCCTGGCATTGCCCATCTATTTTTATAGGGCTCATTTTTTCTTTTAATAAGTAAAATTTCATACTTATTGTTTTCTTTATAAAGCAATAAAATATCAACTGTAACAGCTGGGCGTGGATATTCATAACTATAACTCATAAAACAACTCGCTTTATTACCCTTAACTTGTGAGTATATTTCTTTATTTTATTATCAAATATCCCTAAATGGTCTAATAAATCTATTTTCACCTCGCCACTGGCGTGGATAATTTCGCCATTACCCAAACAAATTCCCACATGAGTAATTACTCCCTCGTCATTATCAAAAAAAGCTAAATCGCCAACTTTCGCTTCTTCTACAAAACTCACAATTGTACCATGTTCAATTTGTTGCGAAGCATTTCTAGGTAATTTCACCCCCATAATTTTATATACAACTTGAACATAACCAGAACAATCTATTCCAAAGAAATTTCTTCCACCCCATAAATATGGAGTATTCAGAAAGCCTTTAGCAATATCGGTAATATCATTCTTTTTATCGTCAATTTGATTTTGCAAATAGTATTCTCTCCCTGCTATAACAAAGGAATTTCTATCCTCGCCATTAAAAACAATTCTACTTCCTGCAGAAACTATTTGAATTGTTTTTTGAGGTTCTCTAATCAATTTTAAATAAGGAGTATTAACTATTACACCTGGTGCTTCAAGCCACAACTCAGCCTCACGTTTACTACACGGATAAACCATTTTTTTATCAACCCACCCTTCATAACTATCATAATCAGCTCTAACCTGATACCACTCATCTGTTTCATCTAAAATATGAAACACCTCTCCAAAAAGAATCTGAGTTTCAAGCTCTGATTTTTCACTTGGTTCATTACGAACAGGTAAAACTCCAATAGCACAAATTGCACTTTTCATATATAAAATTTATAATTATCGATTCTAATACGATATAATAAATATAAAGATAGTTTATTTGATTATTAAAACATATAAAATATTAATTTGAAACAACATTTTTTTATTTCAAAGGTGTTTATATGATGTAATACTACTATATTTACAAAGTAAATGTTTTCTATTGAATGAAATATTAATAAAAAATCATGATTAGAGTTATAAAAAAATATTCGAAAAATATTCAAAGAGTTTTACTTTTTCTTTTAGCATCAATTGTTGTTATATATATATTTCCTCGACAAGGTAAATTTAGATATGAATATTCACAGGGTAAACCGTGGAAACACTCGACGCTAATAGCTCCTTTTGATTTTCCCATATATAAAACTGCAGAAGAGCTTAAAAGTGAAGAAGATGATGTTCTGGTGAATTTTAAACCATATTTTAAATATCATAGTGATATTCAGAAAGAAGCCATTGGTAAATTTGTAGATTTCAATAGTAAAAAACGTAAAAATATTATAAAGAAATATCCATTTCTTGCAAAAAACCTAAACGACAGTACTGTTTTATATGATAATTATATTAATCATATAGTTATTCAACTTGGCAAAATATATAATAAAGGAATATATTCTATTCCTGATAATATGACAGATGTTGCTACATCATCAATTATTATTTTAGTAAAAAACAACTTTGCTGAATCATTTGAACTTAGTGAGTTCTACAATTATCAAACTTCATATCAAGCTTTACATTCTAGCATAAACATCTATCTTTCAGAACTTTCGTCAACAACAATACATGATGTTGATAATTTAATTAATGAATTTGAATTAAATAGATACCTAACGCCAAACATTTTATTTGATGAAGAACGCAGTAATCAAGAACGTGCTGATATTTTAACTAATATCAGCCTAACTGAGGGCGTGGTTCTTTCTGGACAAAAAATTATCGACACAGGTGATATAATTACCTTAGAAACTCGAAAAATCTTAGACTCATTTAAAAAAGAGTATGAAAGTAGTTTAGGACGAAGCAGTGGACATTATTTTATAGTTATAGCGCAATCAATTATAATAATGGTTGTTTTTGCTTTTATATTTCTATTTTTATTCTTTTTCAGAAAAGATGTTTATAGAAATATGTTCTCTATAATATTTCTATTGATAATGATAGTTTCAATGATATTATTAGCAAGAATGGCGCATTTGGGAGCATTTCCTATTTACATTATTCCATTTGCAATATTGCCAATAATTATTAGAATATTTTTCGATTCTCGATTAGCATTTTTTGCCCATGTAAGTACTGTTTTATTAGCAGCATTTTTTGCCCAAAACAGCTTTGAATTTGTCTTTATCCAGATTCCTGCAGGACTTGCTGCAATGTTTAGTCTTTTCAAAATGGTTAGACGCTCTCAGCTTGTTAGAGCTGCATTTATAATAGTATTAACTTATTCTATTTTTTACACAGCCCTTTCACTTTGGCAAGAAGCAGATATATCGAATATAAATTTCTCATCATATTGGCAATTTCTAATTAATGGAGGATTGATTTTATTAATTTATCCTTTAATATATGTATTTGAAAAAATATTTGGTTTCTTATCTGACGTAACTTTAGTAGAGTTGTCAGATACCAATCATCCATTATTAAGAAGATTAGCTGAAAAAGCACCCGGCACATTTCAACATTCGATACAAGTTGGAAACTTAGCTCAAGACGCTGTTTATGCAATAGGAGGAAATCCGTTACTTGTTAGAGCTGGAGCGATGTATCACGATATTGGAAAATTAAATGCTCCTTACTTTTTTACAGAGAACCAAGCGGGCAATATAAACCCTCATGACGAGATGAGCTTTGACGAAAGTGCACAAATTATAATAAGTCACGTTACAGATGGGATAAAAATGGCACAAAAAGAGAATTTGCCAAAACCAATTATTGATTTTATATCCACCCATCACGGTACGGCTAAAACGTGGTATTTTTACAATTCTTTTATAAATGCTAATCCTGATATTGAGCCAGATGAGGCGCTATTTACATATCCTGGTCCAACGCCATCAACCAAAGAAGAAGCGGTTTTAATGATGGCCGACTCAGTTGAAGCAGCATCTAGAAGCTTAAAAAATCATACTGAAAAAGATATTGACAATTTAGTTGAAGGTATTATTGATAAAATGATAAGCGAAAATCAATTTAACAATGCACCAATCACTTTCAAAGATATATCAACTGTAAAGCAGATTTTCAAGAACAAACTGAAAAATATTTATCACGCAAGAATTGAATATCCAAAAATTAATAAATCAAACGAAAAATAACAATATGAGAAAAATATTATTTATTTTAATAGCACTATTATCCTTAAACTCTTCTTGCAAAGGCCCACGTGGTCTACCTGGAATTGAAGGAAAAGACGGAAAAGACGGAATTGATGGCGAATCATTTTTAGGTTCTGTTTTTGAAATAAAAGGCACATTTAGTAATAAGAATGATTACTTACTTGCTTTTGACTTCCCAAATTACGCTGAAGTATATGACACAGATATTGTACTTGTATATATATTATGGGATGTTTTTGAACCAGAAGCTGGTAAAAAAATCGATATTTGGCGTATGTTACCACAAGTTCGATATTTAGACCAAGGCATTTTAAAATATGACTTTGATTACACATATAGTGATGTGAATATTTTTCTTGAAGGTGATATAGATTTTAATAGCTTAAAAGAAGGAGACATTAAAGACCAAATTTTCAGAATTGCTGTACTTCCAGCGGACTTCCTAAAATCAAGTGAAGTAGATGGCTACGAAAATATTGATTTTAACAATATGGAAATTATCAAAATGTATTAGTTTACATTCGGTATATCTTGTAGAGATACACATTGCTATGTGTATTCTCTACTCCTTAAAAATAAAATAAACGGCTAGAATAAGAAAAACAAAACCAATCAGATGATTAAATCTTAGAGATTCGCCTTTGAAGAAAATCACAGTAAAAAGAGTGAATATCACTAAAGTTATAACTTCCTGAATAACTTTTAGTTGCCACAAATTAAATGGACCGCCATAATCTACAAATCCAATTCTATTTGCTGGCACTTGAAACATATATTCAAAAAAAGCAATTCCCCAACTTAGGAGAATTACTGCAAAAATCCCTAAATTTTGAAAACTACTTAATGATTTGAATTTTAAATGTCCATACCACGCAAAAGTCATAAATGTATTGGAAACTATGAGAAGACCAATAGTATAAAGTGCATTTTTCATTTGAACGGAACATATATTTAATATGACAAAAACAATATAAACATCGAAGCTGCATAAATTGCTGTAGCAATCACTATTCCTCTTGCAAACTTCATCCAATCAAACCTAATTATTATAAAAAACAAGAGTAAATTGGGTAATACACTTAAACTTAATAGTTTCCCGATACTCATTGATTTAAACATAATTACGACCACTTCAATATAACTTTCGCTACCTTGGAAACGAGAACTATAAATCATAAATGAACTTATCAAAGGAAGTATCAAACCGGCTATAAGTCCAAACCACTCTTTATCTATCTTCTGTTTTATCATAATAGATATTTTAATCTCTTCAATTTTATGCTTTAACTTCTAATTCTGCTAACTTCTCTATCATATTGTGGGCAGTAACATCAACAACACAAGGCACTAACGAGACATAGCCATTTTTAAGAGCCCATTCGTCAGTATCATCGCGTTCTTCCTCATTATTTTGAAATTTACCTGTTAGCCAAAAATATTTTTCTCCACGAGGTGTGCCTCTTTCATCAAACTCCTCAGCCCAAACACCATCAGCTTGACGTGCAATTTTAATTCCTTTTAAATCATTGCCTTTTGGTATATTTACATTAATATAAGTACCGCTATCCATTCCATTCTCTAAAAAATATGAGATTATCTCTTTACAGTATGGAATAGATGGATTAAAATCTGCATCAGGCATATAATCCAAAAGCGAAAAAGCAACAGAAGGCACTCCATAAAGCGCACCCTCACGTGCTGCACCAACAGTGCCAGAATAATGCACACTAACGGAACTATTTGTTCCGTGATTAATACCTGAAACAACCATTGCAGGCTTCTCTTTTAAGATTTTATTAAATCCTAATTTTATACAATCTGCCGGCGTTCCATTTAATGAATATATGGTTAATCCCTCTTCCTCTTTGATTTTTTTAATAAAAAGTGGGTCTTTAACAGTAATAGCGTGCGACATACCAGACATTGCACCACTTGGCGCAACAACAACCACATCTCCAAATGGCTTTGCAGCTTCAATCAATGCTTCAATTCCTTTGGCATCAACTCCATCATCATTAGTTACTAAAATTGTAGGGCGAGTATTATTTTTATTATTCATCATTTTATAAATTTTTCTTAGACAAAGATAAGAAAATCATTGTGAGCAACAATTTATATTATTTATCTCAAATAATCTGTTAAAATAACAATTTTTCGGTCGCCCACGTAGGGGCGCCCCTACGTGGGCGACCGAAAATTTAATAAAACCAAAAACAATTCTCATTTTTCAAACAAAATAGCTACTTTTGTAAGTTTAAATAATTTTGCATATAAAATATAATAATAAAATAGTATATAGATGAATATTTCGTATAAATGGCTAAAAGATTATCTTGATACAGACAAAAGCCCAACAGAATTATCAGAAATATTAACAGATTTAGGCTTAGAGATAGGCAGTGTTGAAGTTGTTGAATCAGTGAAAGGTGGTTTAAAAGGTATTGTTGTAGGTGAAGTATTAACCTGCGCAAAACATCCTGATGCTGACAAACTTAGTATCACAACTGTTGATATAGGTGGTGAAGAGCCTCTTCCGATTGTTTGTGGTGCGCCAAATGTTGCTGCAGGTCAAAAGGTGGTTGTGGCAACTGTTGGAACAACTTTATACAGCGGAGATGAATCTTTTAAAATCAAAAAAGCCAAAATTAGAGGCGAAGTATCTGAAGGTATGATTTGTGCTGAAGATGAGATTGGTTTGGGAACTTCACACGATGGTATTATGGTTCTTGACCCAGATACAAAAATAGGAATGCCAGCATCTGAATATTTTAATATTGAAAGTGATACTATTTTTGAAGTTGAACTTACACCAAACCGTATTGATGGCGCATCACACATTGGTGTTGCTCGTGATTTAGTTGCTGCTTTCCGTGCACAAAATATTGAAAGCTCGGTAAAATGGCCATCAGTTGAGGAGTTTCAAGTTGATAATAATAATTATCCTATAAAAGTTAGTGTTGAAAATAGTGAAGCTGCACCACGATATAGCGGTCTCACAATGACCAACATAACTGTTAAAGAGTCGCCGGATTGGTTAAAAAACAGACTTTTATCAATTGGTATGACACCAATTAACAATGTTGTTGACATTACAAACTTTGTTCTTCACGAAACTGGACAACCTTTACACGCTTTTGATGGTGATAAAGTTAAAGGAAATCACGTGCGAGTACGCACAATGCCTACAGGTACAAAATTCACAACGCTTGATGAAAAAGAGCTAGAGTTAACTGAAAGTGACTTAATGATTTGTGATGAGACAGATGGAATGTGTATCGCAGGTGTATTTGGTGGTATTGATAGTGGCGTAACAGAAAACACAACTAAAATATTTTTAGAAAGTGCTTGTTTTGATTCAGTTTATGTAAGGAAAACTTCAAGACATCACGCACTGTTTACAGATGCTTCATTCAGATTTGAAAGAGGTTCTGACCCAAATATGACAATTTATGCTTTGAAACGTGCAGCTCTCTTAATAAAAGAACTTGCAGGTGGCGAAGTTTCATCTGATATTATTGATATTTATCCAAATCCTGTTAAAGATTTTTATGTAACGCTGAACTATTCAAATATGGATAGATTAATTGGCAAAGTTTTGGACAGAGAATTGGTGAAAAATATTTTAACATCATTGGATATTAAGATAGATAAAGAAAGTAGCGAAGAACTTCAACTTTATGTACCGCCATACAGAGTTGATGTGCAGAGAGAAGCTGATGTTATTGAGGAGATTTTAAGAGTTTATGGATATAACAATGTTGAAGACCCAACTAAAGTTAACTCAACTGTTGTTTATGCTGATAAACCTGATAGAAATAAAATCAGAAATATTCTAGCTGACCAGCTTTCATCAGTGGGATTTGTTGAAATAATGAATAACTCATTGACAAAAGCCTCTTATTATGAAAATCTTACTACCTATCCTTCAGATAAGACTGTTATATTGGCGAATCCATTAAGCAATGACCTTAACGGAATGCGTCAAACTCTTTTATTTGGTGGTTTAGAAAGTATTGAAAGAAACATCAACAGAAGACACTCTAACTTGAAGCTAGTTGAATTTGGAAACTGTTATAGCATACACCCAAAAGCTGAGAAAACTGTGCAAAGTAGCTATCAAGAAGAGGAATTTATTTCACTATTTGTTACAGGTTTAAAAGCTCCAGCAAATTGGAATACGCCTGAGCAAAAGGTCACTTTTTCTGATATAAAGGCTTATACAGAAAATACTCTTTCTCGTCTTGGTTTCAACATCAAAAATATTCAAAGTACAGCTACAAAAAACAACGACATTTATCAAGATGGATTAGATTATAGACTTGGTAGAAATCAACTTGCAACAATTGGGTGGATAAAAAACTCAATATTGAAAGAGTTTGATATTGAACAAACTGTTTTCTATGCTGAATTAAATTTCTCGAAAATATTACAGTTGGTAAGTAAAAAAGATGTGGTTTTCAGTGAATTATCTAAATATCCAGAGGTTCATAGAGATTTAGCTCTTTTGATAGATAAATCTGTAAAATTTGAAGAGATTGAAAAAGTCGCATTCAAAACTGAAAAGGCAATTCTGAAAAGCGTTTCTCTTTTTGATGTTTATGAAGGCAAAAACTTAGGCGAAAACAAAAAATCTTATGCAGTAAGTTTTATACTTGAAGATAAAGAGAAAACTCTTAAAGACAAACAGATTGATAAGACTATGAATCGCTTGATTCAGGCATTTAAGAAAGAGATTGGTGCGGAACTTAGGGGGTAATGAACAATGTTCAATTATCAATGGACAATTATAAATATCGTCCTAATTGTTTTTATAGTTTCTTATGTATTTACTGTTAATAAAGAGATACAGATATAATAAAATTCTTTAGGCTCAAAAATAGATTTAGCTACGCTAATCTTTTTTTTGTAAAAGTTGCCGTTTAAGAATAAAGAGTTTTTCTACCGTATAATATCCTTGCTAAAATATTTAGGACACTATTGGGCAATTATCTATAAAAAAACAAAAAATCCATAGATTACTATTATTTCATCTATGGATTTTTATATTTTATTCTAATAATCTTATTCTGTCAATATAAAAGCACCATCAGGTTGCATTGTTATTTGGACAGTTTTTGATTTATTTAATTTCACTTTATTTAGTTTAGGGTTTCGTTTATTATCATCTGAATAGTACGACAGAGTAGAGCTATTAAT
>CAZHHH010000102.1:5422-9980 GCA_964532085.1 uncultured Marinilabiliaceae bacterium | reverse complement strand
ACGTGGGCGACCGTTTTGTGAACGATGAACGTATGCGACCGTTACCAATTGATAAACGTGGGCAATCGTTTTGTATAAACAATGGCAACCAAAAATGGAAATCCACATAGGGACGCCCATACAACGTGTATGGTAGCAAAAAACACCAAAAACGATTTTATATTTTAAAAACATTTCATACATTTAAAATAATAATTAACCCTAAAAATAATAAAATGCAAAATGACCCTAATTATCCAATCCGAAAATATATCCGCCTAAGAGGTTATGATTATTCCAATACCGGATTTTATTTTATCACAATAAATGTTCAAAATCGTTTATGTCTGTTTGGTAACATTATAAATGGAAAAATGATTTTAAATGATGCTGGACGTATGGTTGAAAAATGGTATTACGAATTAGAAAACAAATTTCCCAACACACGTTGCCACGAAATGGTTGTAATGCCAGGCCATTTTCATTGCATAATTGAAAATGTTTTACCAAACCATCAACGTCCGTTATCAAACAACGAACATAAAAACCCCAAAACCAATTACGGCATTGACAACAAAAAAAACAACGCCACCATCGGCGACGCCGTTCGTTGGTTTAAAACAATGACAACAAATGAATATATTCAAGGTGTAAAACAAAATGGTTGGCAACGATTTGATAAAAAATTGTGGCAACGCAATTTTTTTGACCATATTATCCGTAATGAAGAATCATACATTGAAAAAACGGAATATATAAAAAATAATCCACAAAATTGGAGGAGAATTTTTTTTGATAACATACAAAAGGAAAATGATTAACGGACATCATTTTCCATTGTGGTCATCATTCATAATTCACCATTGCGGTCATTATTTATAATTTCGGTCGTCATTAATTTTGCGGTCGCCCACGTAGGGGCGCCCCTACGTGGGCGACCGCATCTGAATTGTTTGGTGTAAATATTCCCGCCATTAGCAAACATTTGAAAAATATTTTTGAAAGTGAAGAGTTAAACCGAATTGTATCCGCCTATCGCGACCTAGCAGAAAATAATGCACAAAGGGGATTTGCATTCAATATGAACCAGTGGGCTACATTTTTGGATAAGTTTCTAGAACTTTCAAACTATCCTATACTAACGAATAAAGGAAAAATTACAATGCTAGAAGCTAAATTGAAAGCAGAAGGTGAATATAAAAAATTCCGTGTTATTCAAGATAGAGACTATGAAAGTGATATTGATAAAATGATAAAAGATCTAAAACCGTAGAAAATATCGTCAAAATTACAAAGCACAAAATTGGGGAAATAAAATTTTGTGATAACATATAAAAATGGAAATATTTAATGGAAAACGACAACTGTGAAACCGTTCATTTCACAATCGTTGATGATGATTAAAATGGTTTTTACGATTAAAAAAAAATCAAACCAATCCTGAGCGACATTAAACAGATGAATTTTTGTGAAAAAATAATGGTTATTTAAAAAAACAATCACAAAATTCCTAAAACTATTCAAAAAAGAAAACTTTTAGGAATTTTCGCAAACCGTGCAAAACGCAACGACTTTAGAGCGTGAATTAGCACCATTTAATAGTATTATAGACTATCACGAAAAACCACCCCGTCCTTCGGACACCCCTCCTTAAAAGGAGGGGAGTGATTTGCAATACGTTCAAAAATATAATCATTGATAATTGTGCATTTATAATTGAACATTGATTTTACGGTTGTCTATTATTCAATTAATGCATATATTTGATAAAAAGGATTTTTTATGAAAAAAGAGGTTTTGACAGAAAAATTAGACTTAATTCAATGGATTACTTCCATCGAAGATGAATCTATTATTAAAAAATTGTTGGAGTTTAGAAAAAGAGAACTAAAAGATTGGTGGGAACATACTTTTAAAGAAGAGAAAGAGTCAATAAACCAAGGAATTCTTGAAGCTGACAATAAAGAATTAAAACCACACTCAGAAGCTCAGAAAATTTATGGAAAATGGTTATAATATCTATTGGACTCCCAATGCTTTAAGGGAATTAAAAGAAACTATCGATTATTTAGAAGGAAAATTCTCTGAAAAAGAACTCAATAAGTTAGCATTGGAAATAGAATATATAGTTAACTTAATTTTGAATAATCCTTATTTATTTCAAAAGTCTGAATTTAATAATATCTATAAAGTAGTAATTCTAAGATTAAATACAATGTATTATCGAATAAATGGTGATACAATTGAGATTATATCTTTTTTTTCAAATATACAAAATCCTCAAAAAAGAAAAATGAAATAGCTGTATTATAATGATTTCATAACTTATTTAACAACCATCTCACCAGAAGCGAAATTCGGTATAATAAATTGAATATAAAGAACAAGGTCCATTTGTATCATTCGCAAAGCAAATATTACACGCCAAAGAACACAACCAAGACACCACCACCTTAAGAACGTAAAATCGGCCTAATGGTGTATGAATTATATGGGCTGACGTAGGAGGAGATTGGGGTTGTGGAATCGTAAGGACGCCCCTGCGTGGGCGACCGTTTCGTGGATGTCTGTATCGCGGACAACCATTTTATATAACCGTTGACAATTATTTTCAAACGATAAACGTAAATAACCAAATCCTTAAAATTGTTATTTTAAATTATTAATGTAAATTTTAACGGTTGTGATTTGGCATTGCGGTCGTCATTCATCATTGCGGTCGCCCACGTAGGGGCGCCCCTACGTGGGCGACCGCAATGATATAACCGTGGTAACCGTTTTGAATAACCGTAGGCGACCGAAAAACACCCCCTTATCCCAAACTCCATTTGTAATTTGTAATTCGTAATTTAAAATTGATTTCTTATATTTGTTAATCAAGGAAAAATAATTTTAATAAATGAAAGTTTGTATTGCTGAAAAACCAAGTGTTGCGGCTGAGTTGGCTAAGGTTGTAGGTGCTAATTCTCGTAAAACTGGATACTTTGAGGGTAATGGTTATCAAGTAACGTGGACTTTTGGGCACTTTTGTACCTTAAAAGAACCTCACGACTATCTTGCAGATTGGAAGAGATGGTCGATGGGTACATTGCCGATAATTCCATCCAGATTTGGTATTAAACTATTGGATGATCAAGGGGTTATTAAGCAATTCAGAATAATTGAGGAACTTATAAAAAATGCATCTGAGATAATAAATTGTGGTGATGCAGGACAAGAGGGGGAGGTAATTCAACGTTGGGTATTGCAAATGGCAAACTGTCAAAAACCCATAAAACGACTCTGGATATCTTCACTAACAGAGGAGGCAATTCGCGAGGGATTTCAAAAACTTTATGAAGGAAGTGATTTTGATAAACTTTATGCCGCTGGTAGTGCAAGGTCAATTGGAGATTGGCTATTAGGAATTAATGCAACTCGATTATACACTTTAAAATATGGTTTGCGTGGACAAGTTTTGTCAATTGGACGTGTGCAAACACCAACTCTTGCACTAATTGTGCAACGTTATAAAGAGATTGAAGGCTTTGTGCCTCAGCCTTATTGGGATTTGAAAACTACTTATAGAGATGTGGTTTTTAATAATTCAGAAGGTAGATATTCCTCTAAAGAGGAGGCGTTTAAAGCAATTGAGCTAATTCGTGAAAAGGAGTTTGAAGTAACTGGTTTTGAGCATAAAAAAGGGCGCGAGCTACCGCCTCGTCTCTTTGATTTGACCTCTTTGCAGGTTGAGTGTAACAAAAGATTTGGTTTTTCTGCTGAAGATACCCTCAAAATTGCACAAACTCTTTATGAAAAGAAGATGACATCCTATCCTCGAGTTGATACTACTTTTTTGAGTAATGATATTTTTCCAAAAATTCCTACTATTTTAAAAGGACTAAAACCCTATGAAAAGTTGATTGAGCCAATTTTGGCAAAAAAGATAAATAAGTCAAAACGTGTTTTTGATGACAATAAAGTAACCGATCACCACGCTATAATTCCAACTGGACAACCGCCATCACCAGCTTTGAGTCGTGATGAAAAACTGGTGTTTGACATGGTTACTCGTCGATTTATAGCGACCTTTTACCCTGCAGCTATAATAAATACAACGTCAGTTGAAGGAAAAGTAGAAACTGTTAATTTTAAAGCTAGCGGAAAGCAGATTGTTACTCCAGGCTGGCGAGTTGTTATTAAACAGTCGGGAAATCAGGAAGATACATTTTTGCCAAATTTCGTAGTTGGCGAAAAAGGTCCACACACGCCCGATTTGCAAGAAAAAGAGACACAGCCACCGCGTCCATACACAGAGGCAACGCTTTTGCGTGCTATGGAAACTGCGGGCAGACAAGTTGAGGATGAGGAGTTGCGTCAAGCAATGAAAGAGAATGGTATTGGCCGCCCATCAACACGTGCAGCAATCATTGAGACACTTTATAGACGTAAATATATTGAACGAGTTCGTAAAAATATACACCCAACACTTTTAGGAGTTCAACTTATTGATGTGATTAATAATGAGCAAATTAAGTCGGCTGAATTAACCGGAGATTGGGAAAAAAAGCTTAGAGATATAGAGTCTGGAAATTATGAT
>CAZHHH010000102.1:1453-5322 GCA_964532085.1 uncultured Marinilabiliaceae bacterium | reverse complement strand
AATTTACTTAAAGGTTTTAAAAACAGTGCTGGTGAAGAGCTTTCCGGACGTGTCTATTTGGATGATAGTTTTAATTTACAGCTTGAAATCTAATAAAACCCTGTTTTAAAAAAAAGAAAAATATTTTTATGAGAAAAAATAGTAAGAAAATATATCTAATTCAATCTCTTCTTTTTACTTGTATTGTTCTCATACAGATTGTTATAGCACTGTTTTTTTATAATGAGTTTTATAATCAAAAAAATGTAGACTCTTTGGAAGATAGATTAAATGAGATAACTAATTTTCAACAAATTATTGAAGAGTCAAGATTAGAAATTTTCAAAGCACAAAAATATTTACAAGATTATGTAACCACTAATAAAACTTCACTTTTAAACAGCTATTTTCAATCAATCGAGCGGTTAACTCATAACTTTGATACAATTGATAGTTACAAAAACAAAATTGCAGAGCTCGATGATTTAATATCATTTCATAAAAAATCGTTCAAAAATTTACCGAATCTTAATAATGTAGTTGATTCTATATATCAAATTTCAAAACTAGATATTATTGACAATAAATCATTTGAAATAGAGCGTTTTATATTCAAAGATAGCACTACAACTGAAATTATAGAAGTTAATATTGAACATAAAAATGATAGTTTACCACAAAAGAATTTTTTATCAAGGTTAAAAGATGCTTTTACTAATACAGTTGATGTTAAAAAGGAGGTTACTATAATCACCACAAAACATATTGATACTCTTAACTCTGCGGCTATTGAGGGTATGATTGATAGTATTATTGGGGTGATAAATCTTCATTATGAAAATGAGTTGAACAAATTTACCACCTACAACACTAAAATTAACAGTAAATATAAGGGTATTTATAATGTTTACGGTGAATTAATTAGCATCAGCATTGAGTGGATGGATTTATACACAACTGCGATTAATGATTTTAGTAAGAATTTAAGGGCTGAATATTCAAATGCAAATACAAAAGTAAGTAAGATTAGGTATAATATTATTTTTGCGCTTATTGTATTGATGTTTGTGGTTTTAGCTGTCGTGATTTATTATGTATCACAAGCTTTTAGATATGAAAGTCAATTACAAAAAGCTAATATTGCTATTTCAAAAAATTTAAAGTTTAAAAATAGAATATTGGCAATGCTCAATCACGAAATGCGTTCTCCTTTGCATATTGTAAATTTATTTGTTGATAGAATTAGTAATAAAACTAATGATGAAAATGTACTTTCTCAATTAGATACAATAAAATACACTAACAATCAGTTGATTATGCAAGCTAATCAAATTCTCAACTATGTTAAAAACGAAGAGCAAGATGTGCCAATTGTAATATCTAAAGTGAATTTGTCAGAAGAGATTGAATCAGTTTTAAATATTTTCAAACCTTATATTGAATATAGAAAGAATAATTACATTCGAGAAGTAAACATTGAGAATAACATCTATGTAATGACCGATATTGTTAAAATTCGGCAGCTATTTATAAATATAATTGGCAATGCAAATAAATATACCGATAATGGAGAGGTCTCTGTCAAAATTGAAACAAAGAGAGAGAAAAATATATTGAACTTTACAACAACCATTTCAGATACTGGTGTTGGTATAAATAAGAATGATTTAGAAAATTTGTTTTCTCCATATTATCAAGGTGTTATTTCAGATAAGGTTGAAAATTTAGGTGTAGGTTTGGGTTTAAACTTATGTAAAGAGATTGTTGACAAGTTAGAAGGTGATATTTATGTTGAAAGTAAAATAAATCGAGGAACAATTGTTACTTTTGTGTTAAACTTCAAGTTAGTAGATGAGTAATAATAATAAAATATCGTTCTTATTAGCTGATGATCATATGATTGTTCGTCAAGGAATTGAGTTGATAATTAGAGATTTATACTCTGATATTCTGATTTTTAATGCTTCTTCCATTTCTCAAATAAAAAATATATTTGAAAAAAATCATATTGATTTTGCCATTTTAGATGCTCAATATCCAGATGGTAACTGTTCTGAAATTCTACCATCATTAAAGAAAACTAATCCTAATTTGAAAATACTTATTTTTTCAAGTTATGAAGAGGAGATATATGCAACTAGATTTTTTGATATTGGTGCTGATGGCTTTATTAGTAAACTGAGTGATGAAGTTGAGATAAAAAATGCTATAATTTCTTTATATGAAAATGGGGAGTATAAATCGCCTTTTATCAAAAAACTGTTAACTCTTCAAAAGCATAATTCCTCTTTACTTAATCCACTCGCTAATCTTTCTGAGCGCGAGATGCAAATTGCTAAATTACTTGCAGATGGCTGTGGTAATCTAGAGATAGCCAATGAGTTATCTTTAAAGCAAAATACAATAAGTACATATAAAAAGAGAGTTTTTGAAAAATTGAATATAGATTCTATAGTTGAGCTTAACAACCTGATTAAGAGGTATAACGATTTTTAATGTAGATATTTATCTACAAAGAATTAGAACTATATCGAACTCTTTTTTTCGTTTTTTAGATTACTATTCAATTATTTTGTTGTTGGTATTAATTAAAGTAATAATCAAGTGAAACAATTAAACTATACAACAAAAAGTATTTTAAAAAAGAGAGAATTTTCTGTTTTGGCTGGAGTTCTAATTTTGATGTTTAGCGCTCTCTATCTTTTGAATATTTTACATCCTGAGTATGAAGCACTTCGTTTTGAAAGAATGAGTAGTTTTGCTGGCAAAATTTTAGTCTACTTTCTATTTGTTCTTTTAATTTTTCAAGTGGTTTTTCTTCTCTATATGGCTTTTAGATATTTTAAATATCGTCCAATAAAAGCAGTTGAAGATTCGCAGTTGCCTATTTGTACTGTTATTGTTCCTGCATATAATGAGGGCGCATTGGTATATCATACGCTTAAAAGTATTGCAAATAGCGACTATCCTAAGAATAAACTAGAGGTCATAGCAATTGATGACGGTAGTCAAGATGACACGTGGAGCTGGATTGTCAAAGCTAAGGAAGAGTTGGGCGATTTTATAACTATATATAAGCAACCACAAAATATGGGTAAACGTGAAGCTCTATATCGTGGTTTTACCACCGGTAAAGGTAAGGTGTTTATAACAATTGATAGTGACTCAATTATAGAAGAAAATACTATCAGAAATATGGTTAGCCCATTTGTTATAGAAGATAATTGTGGTGCAGTAGCTGGAAATGTGAAAGTTCTAAATAAAAATGAAAGTATGATTTCCAGAATGCTAAATGTGAGTTTTGTATTTAGTTTCGAATTTATTCGTGCTGCGCAAAGTTCTCACGGTTTTGTGCTTTGCACTCCTGGCGCGCTGTCTGCATATAGGCGAGAGGCTGTTATGCACTCTCTTGATGAGTGGATAAATCAGACTTTTTTAGGTCAAAAAGCCACAATTGGCGAAGATAGAGCTATGACAAATCTTATTTTGAAACAAGGTTATGATGTTCGTTTTCAGAAAGATGCAAATGTGTTGACTAATACGCCAACTGCATTTAAAACTTTGCATAAAATGTTCACTAGATGGGGTAGAAGCAACGTTCGTGAAACTTTGATGATGAATAAATTTGCATTTTCAAATTTCAAAAGCGGTAATAAAATAGGTGAGCGTTTTATATTTATAAATCAGTGGGTAAAGCTGTTATTGGCTTTTCCAATAGTTTTATTGATGTTTTATTTCTTATTTAGCAATCCTGTTTTATATATAACATCCGCACTTGCCAGTGCTTTTATATTTTCAAGTATTCAGATGATATTTTTCTCTTTGAGATATAATTTCAAAGATTCACTTTGGGCTTATCCATATAGCGTATTCTATATGTTTGCACTGTT
>CAZHHH010000102.1:0-1353 GCA_964532085.1 uncultured Marinilabiliaceae bacterium | reverse complement strand
AAAAATCATTCCTCATATCCAAACACTCTTTCCAAAATCTCCGTAACACGTGCAACTGGGTCAGTTCTAATCAACTCCTCTTCATCTCCTAATTTTAAAAACAGACCATCCAGTGCTTTTTCAGTTAAGAAAGTATCAAGCTCTGTATCTACTGTGTTATATTCAAAACCAGAAATGTAACTTAATAATGATGAGTATGAATCTAGCTGATTCCACAATCCTGTTAATTGGTCCCATATCTGCATTGCAGACATATTACCTACAAAATTTTTGCTTAGTGAACTGTTAATTTTTGGGCTATATAATCCTACAAGTTCATCAAAGGTGTTTCTTTTCAAATATTGAGTAGCTTCATCATTTTTACCTCTTAAAATTGTAAAACCATCTGCAATTGTCATATTTGTAACAGCACCTTTAAAAATTGGAGCAACTTCCTTTGCAGCATCTTCTGCAGAGCGATTTATACTAAGAATTAAGTCATTAATCAATCCTTGAACATATTCACTACCACCCAATTCTGCAATTTGATTAAGGAAATGGTCTTTACCTAAAATTGACAAACCAGGAATGCTTCCTAAATTATCAAGATAGTGTAAATTATCAGTAATAACATCAACTTCACTTGGTAGAAGAATTTTTACAGCTTCATCTTTAAAATAACCATCTACATTAGATAAAATCCCAGCTGCATTATCTGAACCAACATTTAAAGCCTCTTTTAATCCAGCTATAACTTCAGTTTCAGTTAAAGAATTATCAAAATCTTTTATTGTCTCAAAAAGTTCATCACAACTAGTAAGTGTGAATAGTAATATCAGTGATAGTAAAAATATTTTTTTCATAATTGTTATATATTTTGATTTTTAAAATTTTGTTTATTTATACTCTATTTCAAACTTAATGTTTCTTTTTAAAAAGCTCTTGTTCTAATTTAAAAAGTTTTAATTGTTTTAATCTATGTGATATTTTATTCCTCATATCTCGTTTATACCAAAAGAAGTACATTCTCTGATTCTCCTTTTCTCTTTTTGTTTTAGCTGTAAATATTGGCTCTAGTGTATAAGGGTGATATCCAGAGTAGTATATCACAGTTGCAACAGTCATTGGGGTAGGTGTAAAATCTTGAATTTGCTCAAGATTAAAGTTTAATTGCTTTGTTTCATAAGCCAACTCTGCCATCTCTTCTTCTGTTGATGCGGGGTGGCTAGATATAAAATAAGGTATAAGTTGCTGATTTAGATTGTGTTTATTGTTTATATTATTAAATATTGAGGTGAATTTCTTAAAATAATTAAAAGATGGCTTTCTCATTATTTTAAGCACCTTGTCAGATGTATGTTCAGGTGCAACAGT
>CAZHHH010000101.1:0-10047 GCA_964532085.1 uncultured Marinilabiliaceae bacterium | reverse complement strand
GCTTTAAAATTAGCTGGGATACTTCCTTGCAATGGTTTTTCAGCTAAAAATTTTGTTCTAAATTCAGAAAGTGAGTGATTGGTAATGATTTCTGATTTTAATTGTGGAGCTTTAATATCAATAAGTTCACACGCCTTTTTATTGGCAGCGAGTAGCATACTGTTAAAATCCTCTATGAAAATGGCACTTTTATATACATCTATAATGTTTTGTAATAAATCTTCTTGATTTTGAATGGGTGTTTGCTCGCTTCTTACTTCTGTTTCATTTTCTAAGAATATCCAAAAACTATTTTCTGGATATAATTCAGAATTAGATTTTTCCCATCTTACATAATACCTCTCATTTGTATTTGGACTGAAAAATAGAGAGTCTACTTTACCTTTTTTTACATCTTTCAAATTCATTTGAGTAGATATGTGAGCTGGCAAAATATTGAAAATTAGCAAATCCTTTAAATTTTGTGGTACAGAACCAAAAATTTCTCCAAAGATGGTGTTGGTAAATAAAACCATACCCTCCGTACTACATAGTGCCGTTGGGAGTGGAAAATAATTTATTACCTCTTCAATACCTAGATTATTATCTTTTTCGTTTGTTTTATTTCTATTAAAAAAAGAGGATTTAGAAACTTTAGTTCTAGGTCTTTTATTATAATTGAAAATAATAAAAGCAACTATTGCAGCTCCTAAAATTGTTAAAACAAAAATAAGACTCGACTTTATTGTAGTAAAATCATTATTTGATAATGTATTACTTGTTGCCTCAATGAAATATGTTGTAATTGTTGAAAACATCTTTATCTATTTATTAACGAAACATCATTCTAAATAATAATACAAAATAGTGAAATTTATTTTAAAATAATAAAAATTTGTTCAAGTATTTTTTTGAACATAGTTTTATTGACTCTATTTAATGAGGAGCCATTAATAACATTCTTATTGTTTATTTGGTATTTGTCTAGCGTATGGTGTCGATTTTTGGTCTGCAAAATCACCTTTTAAATATTTGAAATATCCTGTCATCGCAATCATTGCACCGTTGTCGGTGGTATATTCAAATTTTGGTATATATGTTTTCCATTTTTTCTTTTTGCCAGTTTCAATTAACACTTTTCTTAATTCAGAGTTAGCCGAAACTCCACCTGCAATAGCAATTTCTGATATTTTATAATCTTTAGCTGCCTTATTTAGCTTATCCATTAATATCTCAATAATTGTTCGTTGAAGCGAGGCGGCCAAATCATTCATATTATTTTCAATAAAAGTAGAATCTTCTTTCATTTTATCTCTTAAAAAGTATAAAAATGATGTTTTTAACCCGCTAAAACTATAGTCGTAGTTTGCAATTCTAGGTTTATTAAATGTAAATGCATCTGGATTACCATCTTTTGCAAGTTTGTCTATCAATGGTCCTCCTGGATATGGCAATCCCATTATTTTGGCACATTTATCAAAAGCTTCTCCTGCAGCATCGTCAATTGTACTACCTATTATCTCCATCGTCAAATGATCATCAACTTTTATAATTTGACTATTTCCTCCAGAAACTAATAAGCATAAAAATGGAAATTTAGGTGTCTCTTTTTTGCTCTCTTTCTCTTGAATAAAATGTGCTAATACGTGCGCTTGGAGATGATCTACTTCTATTAAAGGTATATTTTGAGACATTGCAAAACCTTTGGCAAAGGATGTACCTACTAATAGTGAACCCAATAAACCAGGTCCACGAGTAAAAGCAATTGCAGAAATATCTGATTTATTTATTCCAGCTTCTTTTATTGCTTTATCTACAACAGGTATAATATTTTGTTGATGTGCACGCGAGGCTAACTCAGGAACAACGCCGCCATATTCTTCGTGAACTTTTTGACCTGCAATTATATTACTCAAAATGGTATCATTTTTGATAATAGATGCTGAAGTGTCGTCACAAGACGACTCTATACCTAAAATTATGGTTGACATATTTTAATATTATTTATTTATAAATTCATCACTTATATAAGGTATGTTAAATTTAAGTTCACTATTTTTGTTGAAAATAATGTAAATCAGTCAATAACTACATTAATTATAAGTTGATGAATGATATTTATAAATTTAAAAGGACAAAATTATAAAAAAATCGGTTAAAATATGGATTATTACTTTAGCAATGGTAATTGGATTACCATTCATAATCTCTTTTGTCTTTTTAATTCCTGCCGTGCAAACAAAAGTTGTCTCAATTATCACCAGTCGACTTTCAGATGATTTAGATGCAGAAATATCTATAGATAAGGTGAGTGTACTTCCTTTTGCAGGGATGAAAATTAGTGACATTTTAGTAAAAGATCAAAAAGGAGACTCACTTTTCTTTGCAAATAAAGTTAAAGCTAGAGTTGAAACTTTTAGCTTAAAAGAAAAGACTATTTTCTTTAGAGAGATAAAATTAGATAACTTTAAAACATATTTAGCTGAGGATGATGGCGGTATGAATTTCTATTTTCTTTCACAACTTTTTAAAGGAGAGAAAGTCGATAGAGAGAAATGGGGATATATTATAAATGGGTTGAAGCTAGATAATGGAGATTTGCTTTTAAAACATCCAATTTTAAAGAATAACTCAATTTTTAAAAACAATGAATTATATTTTACAGATATCAAGTTAACTGCCGAGATATATGCTAATTATCAAGATTCTGTAAAGTTTATAATAACTAATTTTGCCTTTAAAGAAAAAACGGGTGTAAATGTTAATGGCTTTAGAACAAATGGTTATTTTACTAGTAAAAATTTTATAATAGATAGATTAGCATTTTATACAGATGAATCAATTTTTAATTTTAGTAAAATTGATTTTAGCTTAGATTCAGATACAAAAGGAGTAGAAAATTTCAATACAGAAATTAATAAAGTTGTTATTTCAACAAAAGAGTTGAAAAATTTCATTCCGCAAATATCAAAAGTTGATGAGCTTTTTACTTTAGCAGGGAAGTTTTCTGGAAACTCATCATCATTAAAAGGCAAGGATGTAAAAGCTACTTTTGGCAGTAGTACAATACTCAATACAAATTTTGATATAACAGATTATTCAAATTTTAATCAAGCATTTTTATATCTAAATTTAGAATCATCAAAAACAGATGTTTCAGATATAGCGCGACTTTTACCTGATAAAGAACTAATTCCAACATCTCTATATTCTTTAGGCACCATTAATTATGATGGAAATATTACAGGATTTATTAGCGATTTAGTAGCATTCGGAACTTTTAAAACCTCGGCTGGGACACTTAAAACAGACTTGGGAGTTAAATTTAAGGAAGGGTACAATCTAATTTTTGCAGGAGGAATATCCACCGATAACTTTGAATTAAATAAGATATCTTCAGAAGATTTAGGGTTGGGCGATGTGGCCTTTAGTCTTGATATTCAGGGACAAAGAAAAGATGAAAATGACTTTTTTGTTTATATGGATGGTGATATAGATAAGCTTAATTTTAAAGAGTATCTATATGAAAATGTGGAGGTTGAGGGGTTGTTGACTGCTGATAAGTTTGATGGACAGTTAATAATCAATGATGAAAATGGTCAATTAGATTTTATAGGTTCAATTGGTTGGGATAAAAAAGTTCCTAATGTTAACTTCGTAGCAAATGCTAGAAATGTGCATCTTGACAGGTTAAATATTATGCCAAAGCTTAATGATGCTGTCCTGTCGATGAGTATAGAATCAAGTGTTGAAGGTAATAATATTGATGATTTGAATGGATATATCTCTTTGAAGAATGTATTCTTACTTTCGCCAGATGGAACTATAGATTTTGATGATGCATCATTGATTTTAGAGAAAGAAAATGGCTCTAGAAAAATGTTAATTAAATCACCATATATAAATGGAGAATTGTCAGGGAAAACAGACTTTTCAAATTTTTTAGATGATTTTTATCTTCATATTTCACAATATTTACCATCTTTTATTGAGACAAAGAGCAATTTTGCTAATTTGAAGTCTGGAGATAATGACTTTAGATTCAGATTTGAATTCACATCAGCTAAAGATTTATTAAATCCGTTTTTTTCAGAAATAAAAATGCCAAATATAGGCTATTTAGCTGGACGTTTTAATTCACGAGAAGGACTTTTTGAAATCGATGCATCTATTGATGAACTTATATATAAAAATATTACTGCATCCGATATGAGTTTCAGGTTGTTCTCATCAGATAAGAAAATTACAGAATTATCTTTAAGAGCTGATAATATAGCTTCGGGGAACTTTATCTCTTTGCCTAATTTTGCACTGTATCAAAAAATATGGGAAGATACTATCACAACCAATCTCTTTTGGAATAATTGGGATAATATCACCAATAGTGGGGCAATTTATACAAAGACAAATGTTAGAAAACTCTCAAAAAACAAGCTTCTTACACAGCTAGAAATTGAACCATCTACTTTAATCATTCAAGATTCAATATGGAATATCAATAAATCTACATTTGAGTTTAGTCCCGAAGCAATTTTGGTCGACAATTTTAAAGTTGAAAGAAATGAGCAACGTATTGTTGTGGATGGTTTGATTCATAAGACTGAAGATGATGGTATTAATGTTGAATTTAATGATTTGGAACTAGCACATTTTTTTCACGGACGCAAAATCAATAAAATCTCTTTTGGTGGTATAATAAATGGCAAGCTTTTTCTGAAAAATTTTCATTCAGCTCCTTTGCTAACTAGTAATATAAATATCAATGATTTTGTATTTAATGATAGTTATTTTGGAACATTTTATTTAGGTAGTAAATGGGATAATGAAGCAAAAGCACTTGGTGTAAGAACTTATGTGGATAAAGATAGCATAAGAACAGTGCGTGGTGGTGGATATTTTTACCCTACAGAGAATAGAATTAGTATCGCCGCAAAAGTTGATAGTATAGCTGTAGATTTTTTAGCACCTTTTGTAAGTGCTGCAATGCAAGAGTTTGACGGAATAGCTTCTGGTAATTTATATTTTAAAGGCACATTCCCACATGCTAGTCTAACGGGTGATTTGAATTTAATTGAAGGAAGTTTTGATGTTGATATGTTAAATACAACATACTATGTAAAAGATTCTGTTTTCTTATATCCCAATGAAATTTACTTTGATAATATGTCTGTGGCCGATAGATATAATGAGCGTGGAAGATTTAAAGGCTCAATATATCATAGCGCAGGATATAAAGATATAATGCTTGATTTAAGAATATCTGGCACAAATATGATGTTTTTAAATACTACACAGCAACATAATCGATATTATTATGGTACTGTTTTTGGAGATGGAACTATGTATGTAAAAGGTCCTACAGATAATATAGATATTTCAATAAAAGGGAGAACTCGTCCACGAACAAAGCTTTTCATCCCAATGGAAACAACCGAAGTGGCTGGAGAGAGTAATTTTATTCATTTTGTAGATAACAATAATAATAATAATAGAAACATTACATCTATTGACACTAAAAAAACTGAATATAAAGCCGACCTTTCTGGGGTGAAATTTGATATGGATATTGAAGTAACGCCCGATTCAGAGGTTCAAATAATTTTTGATGAAAGAGTAGGAGATATTCTCAAAGGGCGTGGAGCTGGAAATATGCAGTTGAGAATGGATAGGCAAGGTGGAATTAAATTGTATGGAGATTATCAAATTCACGAAGGAGATTATCTGTTCTCTTTGCAAAACCTTATAAATAAGAAGTTTGATATCGTTAAAGGTGGAACTTTGAAGTGGAATGGAGATTTATATAATGCTGATATAAATATTAAAACTGTTTATAAGTTAAAAGCATCTGTATCAGATTTACTTGGTGGTGATAGTAATTTGCAGTATGGCTCTGACTTTCAGCGCAGAGTGCAGATTCATAGTAATCTATACTTAACTGGAATGTTATTGCAGCCAAATATTAAATTGGGAATTGAATTTCCAACTTTAGATGAAAGCCGATCGTCTCTTTTATTGGATTATATTCCAACTGAGGAAGATATGAATAGGCAAGTTTTTTCTCTTTTGGTTTTAAATAAATTTTATACACCAGAGTATATGAGAGGCGAACATTCAACTGATTATTATAACAATGCCGCCCTCATTACAACCACAGAAGTGCTCTTTTCACAAATAAATAAGTGGATGTCATCTATCAGCAATGATTTTGATATTGGTGTAGCTTATAGACCAGGTGACAATATTACCAGTGAAGAATTTGAGCTTGCAATGTCCACTCAAGTATTTAATAACCGTGTTTCGTTAAATGGTAATGTTGGGGTTGGAAAATATCAAGCAAACACGAGTACTATGATTGGTGATTTCGATGTTGATGTAAAGTTAAATAAAAGTGGAACGATTAGAGCAATGGCATATACAAGGTCTAATGAAGACTATCTTTATGAATCCTCTCCAACCACACAAGGAGTTGGTATCTCATTTAATGAGGAGTTTAATAAATTTAGTCAATTATTGAAAAAATATTGGCAAATTTTGATAAAAAGACGTGAAGAAGAGTAAAAATAAATATATAATGTAGAGAGAGTAAACTTTTTATACTATTTTAGCAAACAAATATCTAAATTTTAAATTATAAATATGAATCCTTTTTTATTAATACAAGCAGCACAAACAGCGATAGTTGATGGTGTTGAAGAAGAAATTGTTGTAGAGAGTATTAAATTATTCGATTTAATGTTAAAAGGTGGATGGATAATGATTCCATTAGCTTTATTATCATTATTGTCTGTTGCTATTTTCTTTGAAAGGTTCTTTTTATTAAGAAGATTATCTCGAGAAGACCTTAATTTTATGAATAGAATTAAAGATTACATTCACGATGGAAAAATCGACTCTGCATTGGCATTGTGTCAAAGCAATGAACATCCAATTTCAAGAATGATAGAAAAAGGTGTAACAAGAATCGGACGCCCACTTCAAGATGTTAGTACAGCCATTGAAAATGTTGGAAATTTAGAAGTGTCACGTTTAGAAAAAGGATTACCAATGCTTGCAACAATTGCAGGTGGAGCTCCAATGATTGGATTTTTAGGCACAGTTATTGGAATGATTAAATCGTTTTGGGAAATGTCTAATGCAGGTAATAATATAATGGTAGATCAGCTTGCAGGTGGTATATATACAGCACTTGTTACAACAGTAACAGGCCTAATAGTTGGAATTATTGCATATTTTGCTTATAACTTTCTAGTAACAAGAGTGGGGAAGGTGGTCTTCAATATGGAGGCTAGAACTATGGAGTTTATGGATATACTTAATGAACCAGCAAGATAAATAATAAATTATGGCATTACGTTCAAGAAATAAGGTAGATGCAAATTTTAGCATGTCATCAATGACAGACATAGTGTTTTTGTTATTAATATTTTTCATGATAACATCTACACTCGTCAATCCAAATGCTATAAAGTTGTTACTACCTCAAAGCACACAGCAAACAGCTGCAAAACCCAAAATGTCTGTTTCTATAAGTAGAGATTTGACATATCATGTGGGAACAACACGAGTCCCTTTCAATAGACTCGAGGGTGAATTAAGAAAACGAGTTGGCGATGATCAAGATGTATATATATCTTTACATGTTGATGAAAATGTGCCGATGCGTGAAGTTGTGAAAGTTATGAATATAGCGAAAAATAATCAATATAAAGTTATTTTAGCAACAAGAGCAAGGTAAGGTATGGATGAGAAGTTTAGTGATAAAGTGTTAAGTGTAGCAGGAAGTATATTATTTCATGCCATATTATTAATTATATTGATAATATTTGGCTTGAATTCTATTCCTCAAGAGGAAGAGGGCATTCTGGTTAATTTTGGAGATTCACCAACAGGTTTGGGAGCTTCAGAACCTGTTCGAAATATGCCTACAGCTACACAGCAACAACCAACTCCACCGCCAACTTCTCCGCCACCGGTATCACCTCCAAAAGCTGTACAGCAACCAAAGGTGAATGAGAATTTGACTCAAAATATTGAGCAGACTGCAGCTTTAGAAGCAGAAAAAAAGAGACAACAAGAAGCGGAAAATAAGAGATTAGAAGCTGAGCGAAAAGCTAAAGAGGAAGCAGAAAGAGTTCGTAAAGAACAGGAAAGGCGTGAGGCAGAGGAGAGAGCACGTTTAGCTGAAGAGCAAAGAAAAAGAGAGGAACAGCAGCGACAAGCTGATGCTATAAGAAGTAAAACAGCTGGCGCTTTCAGTAAAACTGATGGTACGGGTGCTTCCGAAGGTGTAACACAAGGGCCAGGAAATCAGGGAGTGCCAATTGGCGACCCAAGTAGTACAAATAGAGAAGGAACAGGCCTTGGCAAAACAGGCGTATCATTTAGTTTAAGTGGTAGAAGTGTTTCAGGAGTATTGCCTAATCCAGTATATACTACGCAAGAGAGTGGTGTTGTTGTAGTAGAAATAAAAGTTGATAAAAATGGTACAGTAACTGAAGCTAAACCTATTTTAGCTGGTTCAACAACTCAAGATAAGGTGTTGCAAGCAGCAGCAACAAGAGCAGCTTTAAAATCTAAGTTCAATAGTGACCCAGGAGCTGCGGCATATCAAGTAGGAACAATTACTTACCGTTTTGTATTAGAATAAATTATAAAAAATGAGTTTTATTAGAACATTATTTAGCGCATCAGTAGGATGGTGGCTAGGTGGACCAATTGGAGCTGTCCTTGGTGTTGTTATAAGTAATATCGTATCTAAAAATGTAAGAATTGAAGCAGTTAAAAACAGCTCTACCAATGTGCAGCAAGGTTTTGTAGCATCACTTTTAGTTCTTATGGCTGCAGTGATGAAAGCAGATGGTAAAGTGTTAAAATCTGAACTCAGTTATGTTAAAGGGCAATTAGTTGCAATGCTTGGTGAGGATAAGGCTGCAGAGGCTTTAATTGTTTTAAGAGATTTATTAAAAAAAGAGATTAATGTAAGAGAAGTAGCTCATCAAATACGGATAAATATTGACTACCATGCAAGAGTTCAGCTAGTTCACTTGCTTTTTGGTTTGGCAAAATCTGATGGAAATGTAAGTAAATCTGAAGTTGATTTAATTCATCAGATATCCACTTTAATGGGAGTATCAAATGCCGATTATCTCTCTATTTATAATATGTTTTATGAAACTACAGATGGTTATTATAAAATATTAGAGATAGAACCAACTGCATCAGATGATGAAGTGAAAAAAGCTTATCGAAAAATGGCAATTAGATTTCATCCAGATAAAGTTGCTCATTTAGGAGAGGAGTTTCAAAAGGATGCTAATGATAAGTTTCAAAAAATAAATGAAGCTTATGATAAAATAAAAAAGGAGCGAGGCATAAAATAAACATCAAAACTCTTTTAAAAAAGAATCTAAGTTGTATTTTTGTCACCGCAAATAATATTAATTAAAATTTTATGGTTAAAGATATATTAGCAATAGGTGGTCAGCCTGGTCTTTATAGATTAGTTAGTCAGGCAAAAAATGGAATAATAGTAGAATCATTGGTTGATGGAAAAAGAATGCCAGCTTATGCAGCTTCTAAAATTAGTGCTTTAGAGGATATAGCTATTTATACAGATATTGATGACATTCCTTTAGCTGAAGTATTTATTTCAATTTTTGAAAAAGGTTTAAGTGTAGATCCTAAATCAGATTCAAATAGTTTGAAAAATGGATTTAAAGAAGCTATTCCTAATTATGATGCAGATAGAGTATATGTTTCAGATATGAAGAAAGTATTTGCATGGTACAGGTTATTAGCAGAAAAAGAACTTATCACAAAAGAGATAATAGCAACTTATAGAGAAGAAAAAGAGAAAGAAGAAGCTGAGCTATCAGAAAATTCTTAAACTGATAACTGTTAGTAATCAGGATCTTGAAAAATAGTTTCAAAAAAATTCTTGATTTATTTGCAGAATAGGATTTTTAATCCCTATCTTTGCACCCGCAAATGAGGAAGTTCATTTGCTTAATTATAAAGAAAACGATCTTTGATATATTGATGCAATACCAAGAAATTAGGTAAGTACAT
>CAZHHH010000100.1:1992-10221 GCA_964532085.1 uncultured Marinilabiliaceae bacterium | reverse complement strand
TGCGCAGTCACTTGGGGATATGAAGATAGAGAAAAATTATTAAGCTCTAATGCTACTTTTTTTGCAGAAGAAGTTGGTGATTTGCTAAAGCTAATTACTTAACTAGTTGATTGTCACTTGGAACGTAGTGGGAAACTAAGTTGAGCGTAGCTAAATGACATCTTGATTAATTCTTTAGATTTATAGTGGACACTAGTAATAAACCCAAATAGTCCATTAAAAGAATATGAAATTCAATATAACAAATCAGAACGTTGTTTTCTTAATTGCTAATTTCTCAACAACTACTTTTAACCCCCAACCCCCTTTTGCTTTCAGCAAGACACAGTAAAGGGGGCTACTAGCAAGCCAAGCAAGGTTTTTGTATGCAACAACTAGTGTGATATAAAACAGTGTTTCTCATATTATAAAAATTTAATTTTAAAATAAGAATTAGCTATATGCAATAAGCCCCTTTAGGGGTTTGGGGTAAAACGTAGTGAAATAATAGAAAAATTAAAAGTATTATAGAGTATGAAAAATAAAAAAGCCTTTGAAAAAATCAAAGGCTTTTTTATTGTACCGAGAGGCGGACTTGAACCGCCGACCTCAGGATTATGAATCCTGCGCTCTAACCGGCTGAGCTACCTCGGCATCGATAACCATTTCGGTTTTGCGATTGCAAATGTAGTAGATTATATTTTATTTTCCAATGATAAAATCAATATTTTTTCAATAAAATTGTGGTGTGTGGTGTAATGTGTTGTAGTAGTGGTGTCTAGATGGTTGTTTTTTTGTATATAAGAAATGTGTCCGCAGCATATTTTATAAAATTTTCCAAAAGTTCAATCTATTCTGTCACTTTATTATTGGGAATTTTCAAATTAACAGCTTTTTGTTCTGTTAAAAACTGGCCAGATATAACAAGGATGTTTATTATTTAAACGGATAATTACATTTAGATTAATAAAAGAGAGAAAATAGTTAAATTTTATCTTATTTTAGATGTTTAAACGGTAATACAAATATAATATGAAACATTATAGAGCCTTATCAGAGCTAGAGATAACAAGTTTGCAGGAGAATAATTGTCATTGTAGTGATTGGAATTTGGTAAAAGTAGACCCTCAATTTAATGTTGATAGAGTTTATAATGTCTCATTTTCAGGGGAAGTTTATTTAGGGAATTTTGAAAATACAATCCAAATAAATGGTGAAAAGCCACGAAAATCAGGGATATATAATTCATCTATTCATAATTGTGTTATTTCAGATAATGTATATATAAATAATGTATTAGTGCAAATAGCTAATTATTTTGTTGATGAATTAGCTATAATTGAAAATGTAGACACGTTAATTGTATCTGATTATTCTACTTTTGGAAATGGAGTTGATGTTAATGTTTTAAATGAAAGTGGTGGGAGAGAAGTTTCTATTTATAATGAGTTATCATCGCATACAGCATATTTGTTAACCTTTTATAGACATAGACCAAAGTTTATAGAAAATGTAAAAAAGTTTATTCAAAAATATTCTGATGATATAAAGAGTAATGTAGGATATATTGGACGTGGCTCATATTTGTCAAATAGCAAGGAGATTAGAGATGTTGTAATTGGTGAATATGCTACTGTAAATGGTGCACTTAAGTTATTTAATGGCACAATAAATAGTAGTGAAGAAGCACCTACTGAGATTGGATATGGAGTAATTGCTGAAAATTTCATTTTACAAGAGGGAGCATCTGTAACAGATGGTTCTATAGTGACAAATTCATTAATTGGACAAGGTGCTAAAATTGGAAAACAGTATAGTGTGGATAACTCTTTGTTTTTTGCAAATTCACAAGGTTTTCACGGTGAGGCTTGTTCTATTTTTGCTGGTCCTTTTACAGCTACACACCATAAGTCAACACTGTTAATTGCAGGATATTACTCTTTCTTTAACGCAGGTAGTGGCTCAAATCAAAGTAATCATTTATATAAACTAGGTCCAGTTCATCAAGGAGTTGTTGAGCGTGGGAGTAAGACAGCTAGTGATTCATATATTTTATGGCCTGCAAAAATTGGTGCTTTTTCATTGGTTATTGGTAAACATTATAATAATCCAGACACTTCTTTTTTTCCATATTCATATATAGTTGAAGAAAATAGTGAAACATTTTTAATACCTGGTATAAGTTTGCGCAGTGTCGGTACTATAAGAGATGCACGTAAGTGGGCACAACGGGATAATAGAAAGTTTGTTGATGTATATGATAAAATTACTTATAACTTATTGAATCCATATTCAATACAAAAAATGGTCAAAGGACTTTCACTATTAAATGAGTCCGTAAAGAATAATAGAGATTTGGTTTTTGATGGCTTTAGTATAAAGAAAAGTGGCGTAGAGCGTGGTATTAAACTTTATGAGTTAGCATTAGATAAATTTCTGTTAAATGGATTAGTGAAAAAAATAGAGACATCACAATTTAGAAATATATCAGAACTTCGAACTATTTTAGCACCTAGAATAACTGTTGATTCAGAAGAGTTGTGGATTGATATTGCAGGATTGATTGTTCCTCAAACAATTGTTTATGATTTAATTGATGATGTGGAAAATGGCTTGAATCCAGAATTTGACAATACTTTTTCCGAATGGCACGAAAACTATTTGGATATGGTGTGGAGCTGGTCCATAGATAAACTTCAAGAGTTTTATAAAATAGATATATTTAAAACTGATGTGAGTGAGTTAGTGTCAATTGTGCTGAAGTGGGAGAAAGCTGTTGTGGAACTTGATTTGATGATTTATGAAGATGCTAAAAAAGAGTTTGCATTAAAATCTAAAGTTGGTTTTGGTATTGATGGAGATGTTGATGAGAAATTGTTGGATTTTTCTAATGTGAGAGGAGAGTTTGAGAAACACCCAGATGTTATAACTATTGTTGAACATATTGCACAGAAGAAAAAAACTGCAAATATGGCTATTGAAAAATTGAAAGGTATATCGTAGAAACACACGACCGTAGACATACGACCGTAGACACACGGCAGTGTGTCTCTACGATATGTTTGTGGTTTTATTCACCATATTGTTTGTTATAATATTCTTCATACTCTCCAGATAGGATGTTTTTCATCCATTCTTGATTTTCGAGATACCATTTAACTGTTTTAACCAAACCTTCTTCAAATTGTAGTGACGGCTTCCACTTTAGTTCACTTACAATTTTAGAAGAGTCAATAGCATATCTTTGGTCGTGTCCTGCTCTGTCTTTCACAAAAGTTATTAACTTTTCAGAAGTTCCTTCAGCTCTGTTAAGTTCTTTATCCATAACTTTGCAAAGTAGATGTATTAAATCGATATTTTTCCATTCATTAATACCACCTATATTATATGTTTCTCCAAGTTTGCCATTATGATAAATCTCATCAATTGCAGTAGCGTGGTCTTCAACATATAGCCAGTCTCTTACGTTGTCACCTTTTCCGTAGATTGGAATAGGTTTATTATTCACAATATTGTTAATAGCCAACGGTAAAAGTTTTTCTGGAAATTGATTTGGCCCATAATTGTTTGAACAATTGCTAACAACTATCGGTAACCCGTAGGTGTGGTAATATGCCCTAACAAGATGGTCGCTACTAGCTTTAGAGGCAGAATAAGGACTTCTTGGATCATAAGAAGTTGTCTCAGTAAAAAGTCCTGTTTCACCTAAAGAACCATACACTTCATCAGTTGAAATATGATAGAAAAGTCTATTTTCAAAATCTTCTTTCCATTCGAATCGTGCAGCATTTAGTAGATTTACAGTTCCAATAATATTTGTATTTATAAATTCCATTGGATTTGCAATAGATCTATCAACATGCGACTCTGCAGCTAAATGTATTACGCCATCAAATTTATATTGAGCAAATAGTCTGCTAATCAGTTTAGCATCAGTAATATCACCCTTCACAAAAGTGTAGTTGGTTTTTTGCTCAACATCAATTAAGTTTTCTAAATTTCCAGCATAAGTAAGTGCATCTAGGTTGACAATTTGATAAGATGGATATTTATTAACAAAAAGTCTAACAACGTGTGAACCAATAAATCCAGCACCACCAGTAATCAAAATTGTTTTAGTCATTTTATATTAATTATATTAAAGATTTCTTATGTTTTTTTCCCAGACCCAGGCAGAAAGTAGAGTTTCATCTATATCTTTTTTTGCTTCCCATCCTAATTCTCTATTGGCATAAGATGTGTCTGCCCAAATTTTTTCAATATCTCCAGTTCTTCTATCTGTAATTTTGTAAGGTAAATCTACTCCAGTTACTTTAATAAAAGATTTTACAAGTTCCATAACAGAGAGTCCATTTCCTGTACCTACATTAAAAAACTCATAATTATTTTTTTGCTTATTATTTATAAGTCTGTTAATTGCAACTACGTGAGCTTGAGCCAAGTCTACCACATTGATGTAATCGCGTATTGCTGTTCCATCTGGAGTGTTATAGTCATCACCAAATATACTCAATTCATCTCGAAGCCCTGCAGCTGTTTGAGTAATAAATGGAACCAAATTGTTAGGTACACCAATTGGTAGCTCCCCAATCAAGCCAGTTGGATGTGCTCCAATTGGATTGAAATATCTCAATGCAATACTTTTTATATTTTTATTAATATGACAAAAATCTCTTATAATATCTTCACTAACAGCTTTAGTATTTCCATAAGGAGATTCAGCTTCTTTTCTAGGAGTCTCCTCTGTCACAGGTAAAGTGTCTGGCTGACCATAAACGGTACAGCTAGAGCTAAAAACAAAATTAGAGATATTATGACGCTCCATATTATTAAGTAAATTAATGAGCGAATTTATGTTGTTGTCATAATATTTTAAAGGTTGTTGAACAGATTCGCCAACAGCTTTATATGCAGCAAAGTGAATTATAGCCTCAATATTGTTGTGTTTATCAAAAAAACTATCTGTTGCAACCTTATCAGCTAAATCTATATTTTCAAATTCAGGTCGGATATTTGTGATTTTTTCAATAGAGTCAACCACCTTCTCTTCTGAATTGCTAAGATTATCAACAATTATTACATCAAAACCAGACTCTTGTAGTTCAACCACTGTATGAGAACCGATATATCCAGTTCCGCCAGTAACTAAAATTTTTTTCTTTTTACTGTTATCCATTTTTCTTTAAAATTTCTTTTTACTGTTAGTTTGTAAAAATAGATAATATTCTGCTGTTTTTAATGATAATAGTAAAATAATATTAATTTTAATAAGATGAAAGGTGAAAGATGAATGTAGGGGCGCCCCTGTGTGGTCGCCCTAATAAGATGAGAGATGAGAGATAAGAGATGAAAGATGAAAGATGAAAAGTGAAAGGTAAAGCGATGTAGTGTAGTTTGGCCTCGCTCACTAGCCAAGTGTAGCGGAACTGATGAATGTAAAAGTATTTCTACTCCGTGTTTAGTCATAGGTTAGATTGCTGACCTTCATTTCTTATCTCTATTTTTTGAAAAATCTCTAACAAACACATTTACTTCATGTGGGTCAGTTGCTTTGTGATAATTAACTTGTATCTGTCCAACAACTTCAAAGTCATAACGAGATAATACGTTCATCATAACCTCTTTGCTTACATGAGCTTGTAGCCATTTTAATTTTATAGTTTCGCAAAATAGTAGACGACTTGTAACTAATTTCAAACTTAACTTCATCCCTTGATATTTAGGGTCAATCACTAGTCGGCTATAAAAACCAAATGGCCCTTCTTTTGGAATGTCAAGATTTTTAATCGATTCATAATAAGGAAATTCCTCAATGTTTTCGAAAATATTTAATCTTGCTGCTGCTATTATTTTATCCTCTTCGTTTGTAACAATCCAGTGGTGAGCCTTATCATCAAGATCATCATACCAACCATTAGGAAATATATGCTTATTTACCACGTCAGGGTTGCCAGAATTTTGCCAAACATTTACACGCAGGTCATATATCTCTTTCAAACGAGATTTATCATCTAATAATTTTGGTGTGTATGCCATATTGATAAAAAATATTAAGCAATTAAAACATAATAACTTGACGGAATCTTATTTGTTTACAGAGTAGAGAAGATTTTCAAATAATTAACTTTATCTACCAAAAAATATGATTTTGTGTCTAAAAAGCTTTATATTTGTATATAATTTAGTAAAAATATGGATAGATATATTTCTCAGTTATTACATTTTCATGATTGTGTTATTATTCCGGGTTTGGGAGGGTTTGTTTTAAACTATTCTGAGGCTCAGATTAATGCGACATTAAATTTGTTTACCCCACCAGTAAAGGAGGTTAGATTTAATCGTAGCTTATCACATAATGATGGCTTGTTGGCTAATTATATTGTTCAAAAAGAGAATATCACATATAGAGAAGCGCTTGAGAAGATAGAGAAATATGTTGCAGATATTCATCTGAAAATTATTAAAGGTAAAGAAATAGTAATCTATGAAGTAGGTTCATTTAATGGAGATACCATTGGGAATATTGTTTTTACACCTAACGAGACAAATTCATTTCTTACAGATGCTTATGGTTTATCCTCTTTTAGGGTAGAACCTATTGATGATAATCAAGTTATTAAGTTGAGTAAAACTCAGCCCGTATACAAGAGTCGTAAGGTAATTAACTATTGGAATTATGCTGCAGCTGTTTTTGTAGGACTATTTTTCTTATTAACAACAAATTTGAATAATCCAGATGTCTCGCAAGCTGGGTTTTTAGAGTTTAGTCCAAAATCAAAATTTGATATAAGTGAGATTATTGTTTCTGAGTCTAATAGATCTAAAACTGTATCTAAAACAGAATTTCATATAATTGCAGCTAGTTTAAATAATGAGACCAGTGCTATTAATATGAAAAATAAATTTGTTAATAGTGGTTTTATCGATACCAAAATACTTTTCGACGGCAAAGGACATTATAGGATTTCAATAGATTCATATAGCTCGCAAGAGATTGCCATTGATAGGATGAAAGAGTATAGAAAAGAGAGTCGCTTTTCATCTGTTTGGGTGTTAAAGCAATAATTAATTTTGTGTTTATAAAATATAGCTTAATTAAAACAGTTAGGAATAGTAGCCAAACTGTTTTTGTTTTTTATAATATATTGATAAAATGAATGATTTTAGAGCAACTGAATATATACTACAATCAGTAAAAACTAATCAACAATTTAGTGATAAAGGGTGGACATTAGATGCACCAAATGAAAGTGAGTCTACATTAATTCGTGCTGTGTATGAAGAGGTGCAAATAAATGTGTTGTCAGAACAGATGGGAGTTTTTCGTTTTGCAGATTGGTTACCAGTTCATAGATATCTAGAGGGCTCTGCCTCGCCAATAACATATAAAAGTGAGGGACTAGCAAAACATTTAGGATTAGAAAATTTATATATAACATTTAGTGGATATTGGCCTGAGAAAAAAGCAAATATGCGCACTTGTTCATTTAAAGAGACCGAAGCTTATGCAGTTGGTGGAAGATTAGAATCAGAAAGTAAAGATGTTTTAGTAGTTGCCTCTGCAGGTAATACAGCAAGAGCTTTTGCACGTGTTTGTTCTGATAATAACATTCCTCTATTACTTTGTGTACCAGAAGATAATTTGGATGCTTTATGGTTTGATGAGCCAATAAAGCCACATGTGAAACTATTATCTACAAAAACAGGAAGTGACTATTTTGATGCAATTGCTCTATCGAATCAAGTCTGCTCATTACCAGGTTTTTTTGCTGAAGGTGGTGCAAAAAATGTTGCACGACGTGATGGAATGGGAACAACTGTTCTATCGGCCGTTGATTTTATTGGAAAAATACCAGACTACTATTTCCAAGCTGTAGGCAGTGGAACAGGTGCAATTGCTGCATGGGAAGCAAACGATAGATTGATAGTTGATGGTAGATTTGGAAGAAATAAAATGAAATTGATGGTTTCACAAAATGCTCCATTTTTACCCATATATGATGCGTGGAAAGCTCAGTCAAGAGAGATGTTACCATTGGATGATGAACTTGCAAGAAAACAAGCAGCTGAAATTTTAGGTAAAGTATTGTCTAATCGTAAACCTCCATATTCGCTAACAGGTGGATTATATGATGCACTCAAAGATTCCGATGGTGACGTGTTGTCTGTTACTAATGATGAAGTTGTTGCTGCATCAAAGCTGTTTGAAGAGCTTGAAGGTATTGATATTTATAGTTCGGCTGCAGTTGC
>CAZHHH010000100.1:0-1892 GCA_964532085.1 uncultured Marinilabiliaceae bacterium | reverse complement strand
ATAAGTAATTACTCGACTACCTCCACTTTTACCTTTTTATTTGGAACTGATAGCCATTCGAATTTTATAGTAATCTTTACCAAGTGGTACTCCTTGTTTGGGAGTATCCTTTAATGAGTCTAGAAAAATTTAAAGTCAGTCTTGATAGAAGGATATTTTTTGGAAAGTCTTTTTAATTCTTTCTCGAAAAAGTCGGTAGAGTAAATACTAAAGCTCATTGTATAGTTGGTCAGCGATTTTTAGTGTTATATCCCCTTTTAAATGTTTTTCCGCCTGTTTGAGAGACTTTTTTATTCCTTTAATAAACTCAAGTTGGCTTTCTGATAATTCACCTTCCTTTTGAACTTTTACGAAACCTAAATTTTTAACCAGTTCCATAAAGAATGAATATTTATTGTCTGGTACATTTAAAATAATTTGCTTCATAATTATATTGTTTAAAGATGAATACTTGCATTAACCTTCTTGTGTGTATATCAATTATTATTACATAATTATATATATAGCACTATTAAGACAAAAATACGAGAAATAAGTTATATAAAAAAGTGTGTTGCTATATAATAAGAATTAACCAATGTGATAATTTTAAAGATATTGAATATCTTTACGCAGCCACTGGAGAAAAAACACAAAAGAAAGCACCAATGGCTAAATAACCCGTTACAGCGGATTTTATTTATGAGAACAACACTTTAAAACAAGATTGGTATCCTATTTTAAAAAAGTAGAGTAAATTTAAATAAGAATGGATTTAGAGCAGCTAAGATATAAAAGTTTAATCGATCAAATAGGTCAATTGCTGAATGAAAGTAGGAATAAAGTTGCACAAACAGTCAATACTATTTTAGTTCAAACCTATTGGGCAGTTGGTAAGTATATTGTTGAATACGAACAAGGAGGGAACGAAAATGCAGAGTATGGTAGTCAACTTCTAGATCAACTTGCAAAAGATTTATCTAAGAGTTATGGAAAGGGTTTTAGTCGTTCAAATGTATATCAAATAAGACAGTTTTATTCGAGATTCTCAAAAATCCAGACACTGTCTGGACAATTCGAAAATATAGATAATCTTCTAAATTAAGTTGGAGTCATTATGTTGAAATACTTAAATCAGAGAATGATTTAGAAATCAGTTTTTACGTAAAACAAACCGAAAGAGAAAATTGGAGTGTTAGAGAGTTAAAACGCCAAATGAAAAGTATGCTGTTTCATCGAATAGCATTAAGTAAAGATAAAAAAGGGGTTTTAAAACTAGCTGAACAAGGTCAGGAAATTCAAAAAGTAGATGACATCCTAAAAGATCCTTATGTTTTGGAATTCTAAAATATACCTGAGAGTTATCATTACTTAGAGAGTGAGATTGAGGAAAGGTTGATTTCAAATCTTCAAAGTTTCTTACTTGAATTAGGAAAGGGTTTTACATTTGAAAAAAGACAATATAGAATCTCATTATCTGGAAATCATTTTTATGTTGACTTGGTATTCTATCATCGTATTTTAAAATGTTTTGTACTTATTGATTTGAAAAGAGGTGAAGTGACACATCAGGATGTTGGACAAATGAATTTGTATCTGAACTATTTCAAGAAAGAACAAAATGTAGAAGGAGATAATCCGCCAATTGGTATCGTTTTAGGAGCAATGAAAAACAATATTTTAGTTGAATATGCTACAGAAAGTATAAGTAACCAACTTTTTATAAGCAAATATCAATTATATCTTCCTGAAAAGGAGGAATTACAGAATGAATTAAACAAATTGCTTGAAAATAATAAAGATAAATTATAGACATGGCGAGATAACCCGTTACAGCGGAAGATTTATTTATGATAATAACACTTTAAAACAGATATTACACAGCGAAGGCTACATAGATATGAGCAACAACA
>CAZHHH010000099.1:0-10274 GCA_964532085.1 uncultured Marinilabiliaceae bacterium | reverse complement strand
TGGTTGGGGCAAATCATAACAGAATGTAAAAACACTTTTGCATTCTAATTGAATAAAGTGCCACTAAGTATAGCACATTAATTAATTTATCTGTAATTTAGCTAATAGGCAATTTTACATAACTTAAAATCTGTTGAAATGGAAAAGAACAATACGAATAAATCGAGAATATACCATCACAGTAAAAAAAATAAAATTAGACTATTTATTTTAGGCTTACTCCTATTATTTTCTGGCCTAACAATCATTCTTGGAAATATAGGTATAATAGAGATGCAAACTTTAAATTATATTTTCTCTTGGCAATCTCTTCTTATCGCTCTTGGCTTAATAATTTTAGCAGGAAATAAAAAAAACTGGTTGTTTAGTTCTATGCTAATACTGGTGGGAGCTATTTTTTTATATAATGAAATCTATAATTTAGATATTAATATAAAGAGTGTCGTTCTACCTGTTCTACTCATAGGTATAGGAGTTTCTGTACTATTAAGTGCTTTTAAGCCTAAAAAAAACAAAGTTTATGAAGCCAAAGTTGTTAATGAGAAAAAAGCTTCTTTTTATGATAACAAACATCTTAACATTGACAAGGTGTTTTCAAGTCTAAATTTAATAAGAGAGGACCTTTTTGCTGGAGGTAAGATGACTCTTGTTTTTTCAGGGGGTGAACTAGATTTACGTAATGCAACACTGGCTAATGAATTAAATATTCTAAATATTGAGTGCGTTTTTTCAGGAATCAAAATTATTGTACCCGATACTTGGGATATTGTAATCGATTCATCTAGTTTTATAGGTGGATTTAGTGATGAACGAGGCGTTTTATCAAATGAAAAAATTGACAAATCTAAAAGACTTATTATTAAAGCTAATATGGTGTTTGGAGGTGGAGAATTACTTGTAAATCCTATATAGATTCGCTTTATATATTTAAAACTTCACAGTAAAGAAGTGTGTTTGTTCTAATAGATAAATATTTTATGAACTTCATGACTATTGTCTTCAAAAGATATTTTTACAAAAAATAATCCTCTAGCTAAACTTGAAACATTAATCTGACTATCTATTAAAAATATATTTTCTTGATATGTTCCTGTTAAATTAAATAGCTCTATTCTTTTAATATTTTTGTTTGATGAGAGGTAGACAATTTCATTAGCAGGATTAGGCCATAAACTAACAATCATTGAAGATGAGGGTGACGAAATAGAACTCAATGACACTTCTTCTACTTTAATCTTTGAAATATCAACTCTTCCAGAATCCATGCCGAGGTCAAAAACTAATCTAGCTTGAGAGTCTGACGCTCTGGTCATTTTAAAACTATATAAAAAATCTTTCTCAGCAGGAGTAAAAGTTATGGAGTTATAATCGCTATATGCACTCCATGGGTCTTTATTCTCACCAATGTATGAAGTACAATTATAATTTTTTGATGCACGTGCAGTAATAGTCACCTGATAGTTTTTATCTTTAACAAGATTGATATTATTCTTTGTTGCTTGAGTGTGCCACCCATCGCTTCCTTTTGAAGTTATATCAAGGAGAAGCTTGCCCTCTTCAACAAAAATGGTGCCCTTAGCACCATTTGTTGTATTTAATGACCAGCCGTCAACTCCTGAATTAAAATCGCTATCATAAATAGCAGTTTTATCTACTTTTGCAGACTCTGGCATTTCATTATTTAGCAGAGCATCAACCAACTCTTGATAAAACTCTTTACTATTTGGATTATAAATGCCAAATGCAGCACTATATTCCCAGTATGTCCAGCTAAACTCCTGCTCTTCGAACCAACGTGCCAAAAAAGTAGTCCATTTTGCTCTTGATGCCATATCTGCGGTATTTAACGCACCAAACTCGCCAATATTAATCGGTATATTATTATCTTTAGCAATTGAAATAGCTTGTGCAAACTCATTAATTATTGCATTTCGCTCAGCTTCTGTATCATTCCACTTTGTACCAAGCCAATCATAAGAATCAGGAGCATTCCAGTTTGCCCCTTGATGAGTAAATTGAAAAGGATTATAGTAATGAATTGATAATATAATATTGTCATCTTCTGGGAAAATTAGTTTTGGAACACCAGATAACCCTCCAAATTCGGCAACTCCCAAAAAGACAGTTCGATTTGGATTACTCTCTCTAATAACCGAAAGGCCTTCAGCAAACATGTCATTCCAAATCTCAGGTGTAAGTGCATCTGTAGGCTCATTCATCACTTCAAAAAGAAGTTTATCATTAGGGAAATCTTTAAACTTTTCAGCTATCTGCTCCCACATTGCCAAAAATCTATCCTTCTGCCCATACGGATCTGCAATAAACTCCTTATGATGGTGCATATTTATAACAGCAATAAGGCCTTCATCAATTGCCTTATTAACAACAACTTCTATCTGTTCAAGAAAGGTTTCTTTAATAGTATATGGTGCTGTTTTTAAACTTCTTTCATCAGTCTCCCAACTGATAGGAATTCTAACATGATCAAATCCTAACTCTGCAATATCCTCAAAATATTCAGGTTTCCATGGATTTCCCCAACCAGATTCGGTAGGCGCCTCAAATGCATTTCCCATATTAATTCCACGACCTAACAGAGTGTTAATGTCATGGGCTGGTGTGTTTTGTGAAAATCCACCAATAGATAGTGTAAACATCACAATAAGCAAAAAAAATTGTTTCATATTAAGTAGTTATTTTAATTAAAATAGATTTTTTTGAATTTTATTTATAAAAGAGACAGTTAGAACCTTAAATTACCATTACGTTCTACCCCCAAACCCCCTCTTTCTTTCAGCTAGACACAGTAAAGGGGACTTATAGACCTGCTGGTCATTAGCCCTCTTTACCTTGTCTCGTCGTAGGCGAGAGGGGGTTTGTGGGTTATACGTGATATTTTGAAATTTTCATATCATTTTCTAACTTAAAAATTCTGCCTAACTATGCTGAGTTTCGTTTTTTAAAAGACAAATTGATTAATATTTTATTTTTTAAAGCCAAAAGCTTCAATCATTTTATTGAATACATCAGTGTTATTATAAACTCCTGAGAATTTTTGTGCACCAGCACCATAAGCAAAAACTGGCACCATTACAGCTGAGTGATTTCCTGTAGTATAATTTGCTTTTACCACACCTTGTTCTATGCTACCACCTTCTATAGACATACCGCCTGTTTCATGGTCTGCAGTTACAACAACTAAAGTCTCTTTATTTGTTGATGCAAACTCTAAAGCTTTTGCCACAGCTCTATCAAAATCTAAAGTTTCTAGTACTATAAATTTAGTATCGTTATTATGTCCACCCCAATCAATCATGGATCCTTCAACCATTAAGAAAAATCCTTTTTTATTGTTTTTCAAGATATTAATAGCCTTTTCAGTAGCATCTGGCAACATCTCACCTCTTTCAGGATAAGCAGGATTATGATCATCAGCTGTTAGAACTGCTAATTTGCCGCTATTTGTACTTTCAGCATTTTTTAAATCTCTGAAAACTTTATAATTTTTTGCTTCTAGCTCACTAATTAAATTTCTATTATCTTTTCTATCAGCAAAAAATTGATAACCACCACCAATAAATACATCAATATCAACTTCTAGAAAATCAGCTGCTATCTCTTCTGTCATGCTGCGGCTTGCCTGATGAGCGATAAATGATGCTGGTGTTGCATGTGTAATCGAAGATGTTGAAACTAATCCTGTTGCATATCCATTTTGGTTACTTATTTCTAAAATAGTAGGAATAGGTACAGTATCTAAATCAACAGCTAAAGCATCATTATATGTTCTTTGTCCAGTAGCCAATGCAGTTCCACCCGCTGCAGAGTCTGTTACATAATCAGTAGCACTTTGAGTTTGGCTAAAACCTGTAATAGGCATGTTTGTAATATTTAGCTCTCCTCTATTGGCTGTTAATCCTGCATAAACTTGTGAAACTCCCATACCATCACCAATAAGAAAAATGATGTTTTTAGGCTTCTTTTTAAAATAAGATTGCTCTTTAAGTTGTACGGTTTCGTAAGGATTGTCATTTTTGTATTCTAGAACTTTCTCTTCTTGGGAAAAGAGAGAGCTAAACTGGAATAAAGCTATAATTAAAATAACCAAACTAATTTGTCTCATACTTCAGATTTTTGATAATAACTAATTGTTTATTCTTCAAATTTAAGAAATAATGGTATCAAATAAAACAAATTTAATCTGTTATCATCTATTTTACAGAAAATAATAGAAATTGAAGAAGCACAAAAATGCTCTTACAGCTAATAAGCACCAATATAAAGATTCCTGATTTTAAAACAGGCTGTTAGTTTAAGGTTAGCCGCATGATTTGTATTCAATATCTATTTAAATGATGAGTAAAATGAATTAGTATTACCAAAATATTTACTGAAACAAAAAAGACACCCAAACTGAGTGTCTTTTATATTTTTGAATAAACAGCTTTTTTATTCAATTTTACTTAGTTCTATTTCGCCTTCATATTTAGCGCTACCATATGATTCATTATAGCTTCCAACTACTTTGCTAGATGTCGCTTTCGATAATTTGTAATTGTAAACAGTAAATGATCTATCAAGAGTGATAGTTAACATTTTGCCTGAACTTACATACACCCATGTAAAATCTCCCTTTTTGTCAAAGGTACCTGTATTGTCTTCATTAAATTCAATGGTACCATAATTCTCTTGTTCAAAAGAATCGTAGCCAAATTTTTCAGAGAATAAATCTACATTCCACTTACCAACAATAGAAAATTTCGAAGTATCAGAATCTTTTTTACAACTTGCCAGTGCAAGCATCATCACGCCAACAAGCGCTAATAACTTTACGTTTCTCATGTCTAAATTTTTAAGTTTTATAAAAGAGAGTTAACACCTTGCTAATTCAATGCAAATATATATATTTTACTTTAAATTTGCCACATAAAATTCACTTATAATTAGCGATGATGCAACTACATATATTGACAAAACAGCTATTATTTTAATAATCTGAATAATACATCAGAACAACTAGCTAAAAACATGTTGCATAACATGTGGCAAACTTAAATAGTCACACGAAATTAACTTTTTGATTAAAGTAAATAACGGTTGAAAAATCAGTAAATCTTTAAAAAAATATAATTAGCCATTCTTATTTAGAACAATTCTAAATAGTCTGCGTTTATGATATATTAAACTATATATAGGGTAAATATATGATAATGAATAATGATATATTGTTAGCATTTGGTCTAACATTATTTGCTGGATTATCCACAGGAATTGGAAGTGCTATTGCATTTTTTGCAAAACGTACGAACACGAAATTCTTATCAATCGCTCTTGGTTTTTCAGCTGGGGTTATGATATATGTCTCTTTTGTGGAGATATTTTTTGAGGCGAAGGATTCATTAGTCCTTGGTTTAGGCGAAACAATGGGAACTTGGGTTACAGTTCTTTCATTCTTTGGTGGAATGCTTTTTATAGCTATTGTAGATAGAATATTGCCTTCGGCAGAAAATCCTCACGATTTCAAGTCTGTTGAGGATATGACAGAAAAAGAGCGAGCAAAAGCACTCGACAAACAGAAGCTTATGCGAATTGGAGTTATGACCGGTGTAGCAATTGCAATTCACAATTTTCCTGAAGGAATTGCAACATTTGCTGCCTCAATGGCTGATATAAAACTGGGCATTGCCATCGCAGTAGCTATTGCAATTCATAACATTCCAGAAGGGATTGCTGTTTCTGTTCCAATTTATTATGCAACTGGAAATAAACGTAAAGCTTTCGTATATAGCTTCTTGTCTGGATTGGCAGAACCAGTAGGTGCATTGGTAGGATATTTTTTATTATCAACCTTTATTTCTCCCTCATTATTTGGAATAATCTTCGCTTCCGTGGCAGGAATTATGGTTTTTATTAGTTTAGAAGAGCTATTACCAGCCGCAAGAGAATATGGAGAGCCAAGGTTGGCAATTTATGGCATGTTTGGAGGTATGGTTGTTATGGCCTTTAGTCTTCTATTGTTTATATAAAGCTATTAGTTATATTTGTTATTAGTTTTATATAATTAGTAAAAATGACAAAAGCAGAGAGATATAAAAACGTTATTGAGTGGTTTCAAACTAATATGCCTGTTGCAGAGACAGAGCTTCATTACAGTAATCCGTATGAACTTTTAGTTGCTGTGATTCTATCAGCTCAATGTACAGATAAACGAGTTAATATAATAACACCAGCACTTTTTGAACGTTTTCCGACTGCGGAGGTATTAGCACAAGCAGAAATAAGTGAAGTTTTTGAATATATTAAATCTTGTAGCTTTCCCAATAACAAAAGCAAAAGCTTGGTGGGAATGGCTCAGATGTTAGTTAATGAGTTTGATAATGTAATTCCCTCTGATGTAAAAGAGTTGCAAAAACTGCCTGGAGTTGGGCGAAAAACTGCAAATGTTATTGCATCTGTAGTTTATGACAAACCTGCAATGGCGGTAGATACTCATGTATTTAGAGTTTCGGCAAGAATAGGATTAACAACCAACGCAAAAACACCTCTAGAAGCAGAAAAGCAACTTGTTAAATATTTTCCAGAAGAGTTGTTGTCAATCGCTCACCACTGGCTAATATTGCACGGTAGATATGTCTGTGTTGCAAGAAAGCCCAAATGTGAAGAGTGTGGATTGAAGGAGTGGTGTAAATATTATGAAAAAGAGGTGGAACCTAATTTAGAGGATAGATGAAAGTGGAGAGTTGAAAGAGTTTAGGATAAAACTAATTGCTATTCAATCAACCAAACTTTGCCGTCATCTTCACAGTCAGATAAAAGTTTAGAAATAGACTTATTAAATATGGGGTGAATTTTATCACTCCATTTTTCATTTAATGGCTCAAGGGTGAATCTCCTCAAATGCAATCTAGGATGGGGAATTTCAAGACTTTCTTCTTGATGAATTTCGTTATTATAAAACAATATATCAACATCAATAATTCGTGAACTATAGCCTATTGAGTCATTACGTACACGCCCCAACTCATTTTCGATTTGCTGACAGAGATTTAACAAGTTATGTGGTGACAACTCAGTTTTAATCTCTATAACTCTATTTATAAAATCATCTGAATCAAAGCCCCAAGCTTCACTTCCGTAAAAAGAAGATGAGTTAATTATTTTGCAATTATTATTAACAAACTTATTTTCTGCATCAAAAATTGCTTGTTTACTATTGGCCAAATTCCCTCCAAGAAGAATCAACGCATTATTCATTTTATTTTTCATTTTGTAAATAAAAACATCTAAAGTTAAAACAAAAGGATAAATTTTTGCTAAATTGCTATCTCAAATTAAAACTTGGAATAAAATACAAATTATATATCTATGAAAAAGTTTTTTAAATATTTATTGATTGTTATTATCGGATCGATAACATCATTTTTTCTATTCTTTTTAGGAATAGTTGCAATAATCGGAATTGCTAGCTCTGGAAGTGGTGATGATATAAAAATTAAAGACAATACAGTTCTTTTGTTAGATTTAAGTGGCACAATTTCAGAACGCTCAGAGGATAATCCGCTTGATGCTATTTTGAGCGGCGGAAAATCGTCACTGGGTCTAAATGATATTAAAGCCGCCATTGACAAAGCTGCAAAAGATGATAGAATAAAAGGTATTTACATTGAATCTGATGGATTTGTAGCTGGTTTTGCAACTATTGAGGAGATAAGAAATGACCTTCTTAAATTTAAAGAGAGCGGAAAATTCATCTATAGTTTTTCACCAGTTTATACGTTAAAATCATATTATTTAGCCTCTGTAGCTGATAAAGTTTTTCTAAATCCTGCAGGTATGCTTGATTTTCAAGGATTAAGTAGCTCTCGTACTTTTTATAAAAACCTACTGGAAAAAGTTGGTGTTGAAATTCAAGTATTTAAGTATGGCGAATTCAAATCAGCTGTTGAGCCTTATATTTTGGATAAAATGAGTGAGCCAGCAAGACTGCAAACAGAGGTTTATCTTAATTCAATCTGGGAAAATAGTTTGCAAAACATCTCTTTAAGTAGAGATATCTCTGTTGAGGAATTAAAAAAAATAGCTGAACAAGTTCCAGCATTTATGACAGATGCTAATATTTTAGCCACAGGTCTTATCGATAGTTTAATCTATAAAGACCAAATGATTGATATTTTAAAAGCCGAGACAGACACAGAGGCAAAAAACGATATAAATGCTATATCTGTTAGCAAATATCACAAGGTATATTTACCAGGTAAGAAAAAAGGGTTGGAAAGAAATAAAATTGCAATCATTTACGCAGAAGGTGCTATCGATGATGGCACATCTACAGGGGGTATTAATAGTGAGAAATTATCAAGAACCATTCGTCAAGCACGACGAGACAGTTCGATAAAAGCGATTGTAATGAGAGTTAATTCTCCTGGTGGTTCTGGATTAGGTTCTGAAATTATTTGGCGCGAAGTTGTAGAGGCTAAAAGTGTAAAACCGTTTATCGTTTCTATGGGTGATTTAGCTGCATCGGGAGGCTATTACATTGCTGCAGGTGCAGATTCAATTGTTGCTCAGCCAAATACATTGACTGGTAGTATTGGGGTTTTTGGAATGATACCAAATATTGATAAAGCAAAAAAGAAAATTGGTCTAAATACAGATATTGTTAAAACTAACAAATATGCTGATATGCCAAATATAAATAGGTCATTTACAAAAGATGAAAAAGCTTTAATGCAGAACTATATCAACAACTTTTATGAGTTTTTCTTGATGCGTTGTGCAGAGGGCAGAAATACAACAACAGAGGAGATTGACAAAGTTGCTGAAGGGCGAGTGTGGTCTGGTGAAAACGCTCTTGAACTTAACTTAGTTGACAAACTTGGCGGAATTGATGATGCTATTGAAATTGCTAAAAATATGGCAGAACTTGAGACATACAGAGTGGTACATCTACCTGAGAAACTACCGTTCTCTGAGCAAATTATGAAAGAACTTAAAGAAAATGCCTCGGTATATTTTGGAAAAATGTTTTTTGGTAAAGAGTTGGAGTTACTAAATACCATAAAATCATTAGAGAATGGTTATCCGATACAGGCTAGATTGCCGTATGATATTGAGGTTAATTAGATGAAAGAGGAAAACTGAAAGCGATGCAGTGTAGTTCGACTTCGCTCACTTAACAAGCGTAGCCGAACTGTGGAAAGATGAAATTTCAGGACGATTACGTAGGGGCATCCCTGCGTGATCGTCCTAAAATTAGTGGATAGATGAAAACTGAAAACGGTGTAGCATAGTTTGGCTTCGCCTGATTATCAGGCTAGTCGAAATTAGGTTATCGACGTAGTCAAGATTAGGTCACCGAGCGGAGTCGAAATTAGGTCACCGAGCGGAGTCGAGGTGTACGACCATATCCCGCAGTTATTCTAAGTTGTTAGGACACTAAGCAACTGATTTCAACCCCCAACCCCCTAAATGGGGCTACTGGCAAGCCAAGCAAGATTTTATATTGAAAAAATCTTTACTTTAATAAACAGTATTTCTCTCGATATTGATATTTGTTTTTAAAATAGAAATTAGCTATATTCAATAAGCCTCTTTACGTGTCTAGCTAAAAGCAAGAGGGGTTAGAATTAGCTGTTTAGATTTTAGCAATAAAAAAACAATCTTTTTTTCAGAACGACACCATTTTGCTCCTGTTGCGTTTTACCCTAATTCCTAACCCCTAATCCTTAACCCCTAATCCTTATGAGCCCCTACAATCAAATACCATAAAAACAATTGTATGCGATAAAATTTTATAGAGTTCAGTAGTTAGCTACATATTAATTGAGACTGATATATTTTTTCAGACTTTACCATTCGAGCTATTAAATTGTTAAATATGTTTTCTTTCATTTGTGAACGATTTAAACGATAACAAAACTCATTTGCATATCTATTAATGTTAAACTCACTAACCCAAGAGTAAGTTGTTCTAACCCACGATTTAAATTGATGAATCATATTGTGTAAAGCCTTAAAATTCAAACCATTATTACTCTCAATTTGTGTTATGTTATACTCTTTCATTAATGGTTTATATCCTTTCCATTTGTCTGTAGTTATATTGGCATCTTTAGAAATATGTTTGCAAAATATAGTCCTAAGTTCTTTTGCAGAGTAGTTGTCTATTTTTATAGAACACATACGTTTTACTTTGCCTTCATCTGTTAGCTGAATAGCACTTTTTATTACTATCATAACTTCTTCCTATTTTACCCTGTTCTTTACCACCAACA
>CAZHHH010000098.1:0-10336 GCA_964532085.1 uncultured Marinilabiliaceae bacterium | reverse complement strand
TGGCATAGCCCACAAGCCGAAGCTTCTAATACTTGATGAACCCACGGTTGGAGTAGATCCGCAGAGCCGAAACAGCATTCTCGAGGGGATTCGGGAGCTTAACCGGGGAGGCGCTACAGTAGTATATACTTCACACTACATGGAAGAGGTCGAACAGCTATGCAGCCGTATCGTAATCATGGATAAGGGGAAGACATTGGCCAGAGGCACGGCGGAAGAGCTTAAAGCCATGATCAACCACGGAGAGACAATCAGCGTAGAAATGTATATGCTGGAAACTGATGACCTGGCCCGGATCCGGCAGTTGCCCCACGTGGCGCGGGCACACTATTCAGACGATCGTCTCTTAGTCAATTACGACGGAGGCCAGCATAACCTCTTGAACCTGCTTGATTACTTGAAATCACACGATATCTCGTTCAACAGGGTCTTCTCAGAGCAGCCAACTCTAAACGATGTGTTCCTTGAGATTACCGGCAGGCAGCTCAGGGACTGAGGGGAGGGTCGAAAGGTATGTTTATGCATGTATTCGGCTACCGGTTGAAATGCCTGGTACGTGATAAGGAGACAGTCTTCTGGACGCTACTCTTCCCCTTATTGTTAGCGACGCTCTTCTACTTCGCCTTCGGCCATCTTACGGTAGAGCTGGAGGGGTTCAACCCAGTCAAAACTGTCGTCGTAGACGGCGAGGCCTATCGCGGGAACGCCGCATTTCGACAGGTGCTGGAGTCATTATCGAAGGAAGGCGAAAATCAGATACTTGAGTTGACTTTGGCTGATGAGAATGAAGCAGAGAGATTGCTCGAGAAAGGCGATGTGGCCGGGATAATCACTGTCTGCGATGAGATCGGGCTCACAGTGAGACAGTCGGGAATCAATCAAAGCATACTCAAGGCGGTTCTGGACGAGTACGCGCATACAGCCAAAACAGTTACAGGCATAGTTGCGAAGAACCCAGGGGCTGCCCGGCAGCTCATTAGAGACCTGGAAAACCGTAAAAGCCATACTGAGCAAGTATCGTTTTCCGATGCGGTGCCTGATACCATGCTTGCTTACTTCTATGCCTTAATTGCGATGGCTTGCATGTACAGCGCGTTTTGGGGGTTGAGTAACACTGTTGACGTTCAGGCTGATTTATCCGCCCAGGGAGCGCGGCGCAGTGTAGCGCCTACACACAAGCTGCAGATGGTGCTGGCTGATGCTGTAGCAGCCCTTGTAGTCAGTTTTGCCGAGGTGTTGATTCTCCTTGCGTACCTGGCGTTCGTACTAGGAATTAGCTTCGGAAACCAGCTAGGCTACGTACTGCTTACATGTCTCGCAGGATGTATCGCAGGTGTCTCATTCGGTAACTTCATCGGTACGGTCATCCGGGGGAGCGAGGCTGCAAAGATAGGGATTCTCATTGGCGCCAGCATGATCATGAGCTTCCTGGCGGGTTTGATGTGGGTTGACGTGAAAGACATCATAGCCGGTGAGGCACCGGTCCTCTCTTACATCAACCCGGCGGCTCTGATATCAGATGCATTCTACAGCCTCTATGTGTTCGACACTCACAGGCGCTTCTTTATTAACATCGGGATGTTGTGCCTGATTTCTGCTGTGATGTGTATGGTAAGTTTCATGCGGCTTAGGAGGGAGAGATATGCAAGTATTTAAGGCCTATTTTAAGGTTATGCGTGGTTCGGCCATATCTTTGGCAATCAGTCTCAGTGTCTTTATGGGGCTTGCGGTGCTTTTCTCCTTCATAGCGCCGAAAACTGCGATTAGTAGTTTTGAACCGACGAAAATCCCTGTTACTGTGATTAACAGGGACGGCGATTCCGAGCTTGCGCAAGGTTTAGTCGATTACCTGGCCGGCACCGGCCGGCTCGTGTCGTATCCGGATGACGAGGAAAAACTTCAGGATGCGCTCTTCTATCGTAAGGTGGAGTACATTGCTATTATTCCACCGGGCTTTTCAGATGCATTCATGTCCGGCGAAGATTGCGCTATCCGGAAGGTAATCGTGCCTGATTCCACCAGCAGCTTCTATGTTGACATGAACATTGACAAGTTCCTCAATACTGTAAGGCTCCACAGGCTGTACAGCGGAGAAAAAGACGAGGCGCAGTTGGTTGCAGCCGCCATGGCTGACTTGGCTGTTGATACTCCGGTCACTGTGAGATCATTCGGCAGGCTCCCCAGTTCGCATGGGCCGTATTCTTACTACTATGCATACTGCGCTTATGCTTTACTCGCCATGATTATGACAGGCGTAAGCTCAATTATGATCGCCTTCAACGAAAAGGATCTGTACATGCGCAACCTGTGCGCTCCTTTGCCGAAAAGAAGCATGAGGTTGCAACTTGCAGCCGGCCATGGAGTGTTCGCCTTAGGTTGCTGGGGAATACTTGTGCTTGGCAGCTTCATCTTGCACGGCAAGAGTTTGCTTTCCTCCGGGCTGACGGGGTTATATGCCCTCAATACTTTGGCCTTTGCCGTTGTATGCGCAGGAATTGGTTTTCTGGTAGGCAGCTCCGTGAAGAGCTATGGCGCACAAGCGGGAGCGATGAACGTAATTGCCTTGGGCATGAGTTTCTTGGGCGGAGTATTCGTGCCGCAGACAGTCATGAGCAAGTCTGTGCTGGTTGTCGCCAAGTTCCTGCCGTCATACTGGTTCATCCGGGCGAATGATGCTATCAGCGAGCTTTCGAGGTTCACCGGCGACAGCCTGCGCCCTATCTACGGCAGCATTCTGATCCAGTTGGGGTTTGCCATAGCAATCTTCTCAGTGACGCTGCTTCTTAGTAAAGAACGGAGGGTATCGTATCTCTAAGTATGAGTTCATGAGACCGTTAAACTCCTCCAGTTGTGATGTTATGGGTTGAAGCCGGCCTACTCCATCATATTCCGTAGAGCCCGGTAACAGGGCGAAGGGTTGCAGTGACTGTTTCTTTTCAGTATTTAGGAAGGAGAACATATAGACACGACGGAAATAGCACTACAATGCCATCAAAAGGACGCTGTGAGTATCTCTTGAAGGCCAAAGGTTTCTTGGTGTAATACGGGGTTGTGTGTTCAGGGCATGGCATTCGTGGTGTCCGTTCTCGTGTTGTTATCAGGTGCCTTTTGCGTTCCTGCCTTGACGGACGGGGCCTTCGAATACGAGATCCGGAAGCCGACGCTGAGATTGCTGAAGCGCTTATAAAGATAGCCCCCATGAAACATAGTCCTTCATCTCAAGACGACACGGAAGTCAAGAGAGACGTTTAGACAAACGACAGTCCGAAGTGTGTTGGAGATTCTGGGATCAATGGATTAAGAGAGACAGCGAATTAATAGTCAGAGCTTCACTAGCCCGCGATGTTCTTCCAGCAGATTGCTACCGCTACTTTCAGCTTGTCTTCGTACTTGGAAAAGTCAAGGTTTAGGATTTCTTCTATTCTTCTCAAGCGATATTTTACCGTATTGTAATGAAAGTGAAGTGCTTCTGAGGTTCTTAGAAGATTCCAATCCTTTTCAACAATTTTTGTCAAGGTCTGGTAGAGCTCAGTATCGTGTTGCTTGTCATACTTAATTAAGGGCATTAATGCTTCCTCTACTAAATCTCGCCCTTCAGCTTTGTTATCGACATTTATTTCGTACAAGAACTTATATATTCCCAAATCACTGTAGAAAATAATGCAATTCTTCTTGCCGCGCAAATGCCCGACATCGAGAGCAAGTTTAGCTTCGTCATAACTGTTTGCAGCCTGTTCTATCCGGGGCTTATATTCTCCTATGCCTATGGTCATGGTATACCCCGTTTTTGCCTTGATTTCTGCGTCTATCCTCTTGTTAATTTGCGCCATATCGGATTTAAAGGCTTTTTCATCGATTAATGTATGTTCTAATAGACAAATGATTGATGTACTGTAGTGGGTATAATAACATTGGAATCTAGTACTTAGGTGTTTTTTTATAGTCTGGATCACAGGGTCGAGAATCTTGTTCAACAGCTTGGCCTCTTTATTTCTTTCCCTATAATCTGAATCGAAACTAAAATCATCAATATCGTAGATAATCGCACGAATACCCCCCTCAAAAACCCATCCGTACAGAGCAGCACGGCTCCGAATTTCGTCTAAGGAGCGATAGTTTTTTGAAAGAATGTCGTGAATTAGCTCGCTCCTGTATTGATACTCTATCTTCTTGTTAGACATCTTCTCTTGAATCATTAGAATGAGTACTGTGCTGGCATGTTCTATAGCAATTCTTTCGTACTTGTTTTCAAACTGATTATTGTTGTCTAGAATATACAGGTATCCAAAGTTCTTTTCTGCTGTGGCAACCCGATTCTTTGAGGCCATCTTGGCTATGAATTCTTGAGGATCTGCCTTATGGGATAAATATGTTTGGCAAAACACCCGATCCTTATACATGACGTCTTTCTTGATGATATCGGATAGTTGATCAATCACATCTTGAATTGATTTCTTCCCAAGTGCGAGGGTAATGAAAGAGTTGTGGATTGTCTCGGAATACATGAGTTCTCTGGCCCGTGTATTAACTATTTCTGTAAGCACAGGATTGATAATCTCGACCCAAGCAAAACTTGTAGGAATGTATAAAATAGGGAAATTAAGCTGGTTAGCGATAAGTAATACGCTTTCTGGAATTGTCTGAACAAAGCGATCTACCTTAATTCCCAAAGCCGCTACTTGAGCCTTGCTCAGCTCTGAGATCAATTTATCAAATTCAACTGGACAAGTTTGGATAATATAGCCGCTAGTAATTAAGAATTCTCCACCATGCATCCAATCACAAATATCAGGAGCATCCATTATGCTGACTGATGAAATCTCCCGACTCAAGCCTCCTTCTCCCGCTAAAACACAAAGTCCGGGCAACGATTCGAGTTCAAGCAGATCTTTTACTCGCATATTGAGCCTCCCTCACAGCAATGAGTAACCCCTAGAAAGAGTTTAGCAGAAGGGTACCAAAGACACAATATATAATTGTCCATAACGTACATAGACGAATAGCATTTTGCAGATTAATATAAACAGTAAGGTGGATTGCTAGGGGTGGCAAAGACTCCTCATAATTGTTGCGTGAATCCTTCTCCTGCTCGAGTAAGTTTTCGGTTTCATGGTGGTTCTTGTCTATAGTACGTGGTCCAAAGTAATCATAAGGAATGACAACTATAAGGACGGAAAGTAAACTAAATTACTTGAGGTGATAAGAATGTTCACGCAAGTAGAAAGCAACAATGATGTGAGGAAACTGCTTCGCCCCGTTGAGAGGGTAGAAGTTATTAGCCTTGTAGACAGTGTTATTGATATGCTCTCTGTAATACGCCGAAAGGATGTGCAACGAATTTGGGATTGGGTAGAAGATCGGGATCATGCAGGATATCCTCTAGCTGAACATGGCTTCTCAATGCTAATCAGTAATTACATAGGAGATAGATATCATGCCGTCTTATGCGATGCAGGATTTGATAAGAACGTCATCGTAGAAAATGCCCAACGAATGCTCATAGACCTTAGCGACATAGAGGCTATTGTTCTTTCTCACGGACACATGGACCACACAGGGGGTCTCCTGTCCGTCTTGAACGAAATGGATGCAAAAGAGATGCCGGTGTTCGTACATGAACGAATGTTTTTGCCTCGTGGTTGGCAAGATCCCAAAGACCCTGGAGCTAAAATGATTTGCCCCCCTCCCTGTCCTAGCCAAATAGAAATGGAAGCCGCCGGAGCAAGAGTCATCGAAGAGAAAGGACCTCATCTTATTTGCAGTAATACGATTCTCATAACAGGCGAAATACCGCGAAAAACAGCCTATGAACCTGGATATCCTGATGAATGGGTATTCGAGGATGAAGAGTGGCGACACGATCCACGTGTTCTAGATGATCGTGCTCTTGTCATGAATGTACACGAAAAGGGTTTAGTTATAGTGACAGGCTGCGGTCATTCTGGAATTATTAATACGATACGCTATGCCCAGGAGCTAACAGGTGTTAAGAAAATCTATGCTATCCTGGGAGGCCTCCATATGGCAGGTAAGTACTATGAGGCAAATATCCCCCAGACAGTTGAGGCGCTCTTGGAATTCGCTCCGACACTCCTTGTACCTTCTCATTGTACCGGGTGGTTAGCGCAAAAAGCCCTTGCTGATGCATTACCAACCGCTTTCGTATGTAATAGCGTCGGGAATAAGTATAGGATTTAGTCAAAACTTTAAGGCAATAATGAAGAATCATCTACAAAGACCAAGACTATTCGTGTAAATGAAATAACGATATCTTTTCACAGGTGACTATCAAGAAGGGGGCAAAGTAGAATGGAGAACAAAATAAGGCCGTCAAAAGCAGGGTTTACTTCTATTGTAGTATTTGCCATCATCTTGTACCTGCTCATGACAAACTTGCCTACGGGTCACAATTGGTTGCCGAGTTATGCTGATTGGTTTGAAGATATGCCGGACAATCTTCTCTACAAAGTTTTCTGGTTTGTTGGGGATCATACTGAGGCAGGATTCCAGAAAAGTTTCCTGGGTGGATTCTTAATGATTGTTTTTGCAGCCTTTTCCTATTTTCTAAAGAAAGCTAATCCTCGTTCTAAATTAGCTGGTGTTTTTACTCTTAGTTATGCCCCTGATAACTGGCCTTGGGTATTTGCTGCATCAACGCTTGGGCTCTTCTTGTCAGTTTTTGTGTTTGACTATGTAAACATAGCTGCTACACCCCGAGGAATTGAACTTGCATGGGTTCCTACCATGATTCCAGTCGTATCCTTTCCTGCAGCAGTCGTTTTGACCTTTGGGGGGAGTTTGTCCACGGTTCTAACAGGGGGAATTCTCGGTGGTCTCATTGGATGTCCCCTGGCTTGGGTCCTGCTTGATAAGGCAGTTGTGCCATCAGGGTTGCACCCCGTTATTGCAAATGTGACCGCGATGTGGGTGGGCACAATTGTTATTCTACAGATTTGTGAGTACTTACCATGGATAAAGAAACCTGGGACGTCAAATTCTTCATCAGATCTTTCCTCAATGCCACCTATAAATAGTGCAGATTGGTTCATTCGGCGAGTTCTTGCAGACTTCACTGAAGGTCCATTTTATGGAAATGAGCTCGCTTCTGTCGGGTTGCTCTTAGGTTGTGTTATCAGCTGGTTTATGAACCCTGCTCACTCCGCTTATGGTTCTATGCTCTTGCCTGAAATCCTGCTTTCACAATTCCTGACCTCTGCCATTGCTACCTACCTGTATTTTGATAAGTGGGTAGAGGGCGGTTTTCCTACCTTCGTCCCAGTGTTCAGTGTAGCTCCGGCAGTCGTTCTATTCTTCGGCGGAACTCCTCAAAGTATTATAGTAGGTGCAGTTTTGGGAGCAGTTTTCTGTCCGCCAGTTGCCGCTATGGTGAACAGTCGTCTTCCTGATGGATGGTGCCCTGTGATAGGCAATACTTTCTCTATGGGACTTTGTACCACGATTATAGTCGCAGCCTTAAAATACCTACCCTTCTTTGGTGTGTGATTAAAGTTGCAGTTGTAATTGTATGGGTTGTGATTCGGGTTATCAGTTCGAAAGGAGGAAGCAGCAGATGCGGTAATTTGCGGCCGGTTATAGACACTGTTTGTCTAGTGTTACTATTTCGTCAGTTCAAGTAGAAAGTCATACGGCAGTGCTAGTATTCGAGTCTCCAAGAGTTAATTCCAAGGAGGTTATGACAATGTTTGAATATAGGACTCAGCCCCCCAGCCCGCCGGATGTTATAGCGACAGTAAAAAATGGGAGATTGTTCGATCCTCTTAAGGATCTTAAACTAACGGGTCGCACAATTATCAAAAGTGGATTAATCGTAGACCCGGCAAATGGAATTGAGGAGATAAAGGATATCGCTTTTATTGGCCAGTATGTTCAAGAAGTGGCAGATGACATTAAACCAGAGAAAGGCGACAGGGTTATCAATGCCGAAGGTTTATGGGTTGTTCCAGGTTTAGTTGACCTTCATATCCATATGCATGGCCTATATGAAGTCACCACTCGGCCCAGCGACTGCGCAGCTGCAGATGGAGTTACCTTAGGATTATCACCGGATACAGCTACTTCCACTATAGGACCGGCTCTCTTGGGTGCAGAGATAGATCGAGGGCTTCCTGTGAATATTGGGCAGTATTTAGGAATACACAATTTAACGGTAATGGATTTGTCTCTGGATGAGCTCATTGCTTTTTATAAGGGAGCACTGCCTGAAGAAGTAGCGGTGCAAAAAGCAGTGCGTGTGCCAATTGTTACACGGACAGCCCCTCTTGTCATAGGTATTAAGGATAATCACAATTACTGGATTTGCACAGACGAAACCTATGATAAAGCCTTTGAGTTTGCACAGCAGGTAGGGCTTATATTTATGTCTCATTGTCAAGACCCTGACCACCTTCAACGCATGGTTGATCTTTCTAAGGGGCGAGATGTCTACCTCGGGCATTCTAGCGCTGCAGGCAGCGGAGCATTTGGCGATCCTGTCGAAGGTGTAGAAGCTGTGATTGAGGCAAGCAAACTGCCCAACGTTACTGCAGAATTTCTTAGCGCACATCTCCGGGCTGGCTTAGGCAACAGAGAAGGTATCAGCGTTACAAAAGAAGCACAGCAGTTGATGTTTGATGCTCTACGAGACGGGACAGTGGATATTATTGCATCTGATGGACAGAATGATGCCACAATGAAAGGTTTCGGAGACACACGTGAGCATATCCCATGCCTTGTTGAACTGGTTGACAATGGGATTCTACCTCTTTCCAAAGCAATTGCCACTTTAACAGCGAATCCTGTCAAATATGCAGCTAAAGTAACTAGACAGGATTGGTGGACCAAGGAGCTTGGCCATCTCGGTGTTGGTGCCAGAGCTAACATAACCATCATTGACAAGCATGATAAATTGGCTACCTATACTATTTGCAATGGGCAAATAACCGGGTTTGAAAACCGGGTGGTGCGAAGAGGCTATGGAGCTGGTGGATTCGTCACAAAATATGGGATCGTGGACAGGCTAGGGGTCGGCGATCTTGCTATGTTTGGTTACGTAACACAATAATAAGATTCCTTCTTCTACAGAAGTGTAATCGGAGGAGGGTGTCTCTTTCTAAGAGAACCCTCCTTTTTACAAGGCTATATATTCTAATACCATCCTCTTAAATGGGAGGGCTTAGGTTATGAAGAGAATCGAAAACATTCTAAGAAGATTGATCAATATAGATACAACTAATCCCCCTGGAAGGGAAATGGATGCAGTTAATGAAATCATAAAGTTCTTCCCCGAAGGGACGGACCATAAAATAGTAGATCATGGAAATAACAGGGGCTCCCTAATGATAGAAATTAAAGGGAAGGCTCAAGAGAAAATAGGATTTATAGGTCATATAGATACCGTTCCTGTACAGGACGAATCGAGTTGGATACACCCTCCTTTTGATGGGATTGTTCAAGATGGCTATCTCTATGGAAGAGGTGCCTCCGATATGAAAGGAGGAATTACAGCAATGATATTAACAGCACTTCACTTTATAGAAAGAAATATGACACCTCTCAATACCATCAAGTTTGTATTCACAGCGGGTGAAGAGTCAGATGGGTTAGGGATACAGACTTTGAGAGATCGGGGGTTTTTGAAGGACATTTCAAAGGTTTTTATAGCGGAACCTTCTGATGAGAAAATTGGCACTTGTGAAAAGGGTGTTTTATGGATGAATATCCGTGCGAAAGGCAAATCAGCTCATAGTTCTAAACCGGAATTGGGCTTAAATGCCATAGAAAAATTACTCAAATATATCTATAGATTCAAGGAGACTCTAGATTTGAAGGTAAATCATCCTCTGTTAGGAAAGCCTAGTTGTGCTATTACTCTAATCAGTGGTGGCATCAAAAGTAACGTCATACCTGAAGATGCGATGGCGTCTTTAGATATAAGAACTATACCTGGATTTGATCACAAAGAGACCATAGCAAATGCTTATAGAATTGGCAAACAAATGGAAGATGAAGACGAGGGGCTTGTTATAGAGATTGACGTGGAAAACAATAGACCTCCATTGACCATTGACAAGAAGAATGATTTCATAAAAGAAATCGTATCAGTATATAAAAACCTAGGCTATCCTGTAGAATTCAAGGGGCTTAATTTCTATACTGACGCGTCTCAGATTATTCCATTTCAAAATATACCATTCGTGATATTGGGACCAGGTAAAGAAAACATGTGTCACCAAAAGAACGAAAGGATAAGCATAGAATCAATCAAGAAGATGATAAGAGTCTATATTTCGTACATTATTAGCTGTTAGGGGAAATGGTGTTTAAGCGTAAGCGTCAA
>CAZHHH010000097.1:0-10415 GCA_964532085.1 uncultured Marinilabiliaceae bacterium | reverse complement strand
ATGTTCACAGATTTTATAATGTTAAGCTTTCGCTCGCAGATGAGCGCAGATTTTCATTTATCGCAAAGGCACAAAAAATAGATACAAAAAGTATCTATAAATTCGTGTATTATATGAAAAATAATCTGTGTAAATCTGCGCAATCTGTGGGAAACAAAAAAATCAAACCATCGCATCATACAGCACCTCAACCGTATGAACGGCATCTCTATCTGTTCCATCTTTGATTTGATGTCTGCACGAATGGCCCGACGTAACAATCTGAACATCATCTTTGGTTGCTCTAACAACAGGAAAAAGCACCATTTCACCAATTTTCATCGATAAATCATAATGGTTATCTTCATATCCAAAACTACCTGCCATACCACAACATCCGGAACGTATCTCAGAAACTTTATAATTCTTTGGAAGTGATAATACTTTCTTTGTCAAATTGCTATTAGAAAGTGATTTTTGATGACAATGTGTATGAAATTTAATCTCTTTTACCTCATCTTTAAACTGCTCACTCTTTACAACTTCCTCATCAATCTTTCTTGCCAAAAACTCTTCAATTGTCAAACTATTTTTTGCAATGAATTGTGCTTTGGACTTCAAACTTTTTGTAACCAAATCAGGATATTCATCTCTAAATGTCAATATTGTTGATGGTTCAATACCAACAAACGGAATTTTATCAGTTATCAAATTTTCAAGCTTTACGATATTTCTGTTCGCAATCTTTTTAGCTTTTCGCAATAATCCTTTTGATATTTGGATTCTTCCGCTCTCCTTTATTGGTGCTATAACAACTTCAAAGCCCAATTTATCAAGTAAAAGGATGGTTTTTACTCCTATTTGAGTATCATAAACATTTGTAAATTCATCAATTAAAAGAACAACTTTTCCATTGGGTTTTTCGCTGTTTTTATGATTCTTTTTTGCCCAACTAACTACCTTTTTATCTCCAAACTTTGGTAAAGCTCGTTTTGGTGAAATTCCTGCAACTTTTAACAATAAAAATTTCACAACTCTATTAGATATAAAATAATTATAAATACCTTTTAATGGAAAGATAACTCTGTTAAGGGTTGGCAAACTCCCCATTAACCTTGCACTCAATGGTGTGCCATTTTCATCATAGATATATTGCAAAAACTCCGCTTTCAATCTTGCCATATCCACACTTGATGGACACTCATTTTTACACGCTTTACAACTTAAACATAGGTCTAAGGCATCTGAAAGGTCATTTATGGAAATATCTCTATTTTCGCCCTGTAAAAAACTGCGCAACATATTCGCTCTGCCACGTGTAGAGTGCATTTCATTGCGGGTGGCTTGATAGCTCGGACACATTGCACCACCTGCAACACTACTTTTCAAACAATCACCGGAACCATTGCATCGCTCGGTCGCTTCAAGCAAACTGCCATCATAAGACCAATTAAAAACAGTGTTTTTCAATGCATTATTTTGCTTTTCAACATATCTAAATGACTCATCCATAGGTGGCGTGTCGGTAATTTTTCCTGGATTAAGAACATTATTTGGGTCAAAAGTTCTTTTTACGTCTTTGATTAATTGATAATTGTTTTTACCCACCATTATTTCAATAAACTCACCACGAAGTCTACCATCACCGTGCTCACCGCTCAACGAACCACCAAAGGCTTTTACGATTTCAGCTGTTTCACGACCAATCTTTCTGAAAAGCGACCGCTCTGTGGGCTTTTTTAAATCCAAAACAGGACGAATGTGTAACTCTCCCGAACCTGCGTGAGCATGATAAACACAATCTTTACCATATTTAGCAAGCATTGCATCAATGGCTTTTACATAATTGGGTAAATCTTCCACACGAACGGCTGTATCTTCTATCAATGAAACAGGACGAGAACCGCCACGCATATTTGACAAGACACCCAATCCTGCTTTTCTCAAATCCCAAACACGCTTCATATCATCACCTGAAATTATTGGAAATGAATATCCATATCCCTCTGACTGAAACGCTTTTGTTAATTCTGCAATTTTATGTGTTACACTATCCTCTGTATCACCTGAAAACTCAATAATCAAGAGTGCACCCGGTTCACCCTCAACAAAAAATCTATTTTGCCGTTGAAGAGTGTTATCTTTTGTCAACTCTAAAATTTTGTTATCCATAAGTTCAACAGCATCAGGCTTATGATTAACGGCTATCATGTTTGCTTTCAAAGCCTCTTGCAATGTCTCAAAATGAGCGACCAACAGACTTCTGTCTTTGGGTGGAATATTTATTAAACTTAATTTTATAGAAGTGATAAACATCAACGTTCCCTCAGAACCTGCAATCAGTTTTGCGATATTAAAGGGTTTATCACTTTGTGAAAATGGCGAAGAATCAGCTAAAATATCAATGGCATAACCTGTGTTTCGTCGTTTTATGTCTGAGTGAGGAAACTCTTTTGTAATCTCAGAAATTACATTTTTATCAGAGAATTTATTTTTGAAAAAACGATATATTTCACCCTCTAGATTCTCCAATTTACATTTTTCCTCAAACTCTTCATTGGTCAAAGGACCAAAAGTAACCTCATCACCATTGGACAAAAAACCACTAACTTCGATAATGTGGTCTCGTGTGCTTCCATATATCATTGAATGAGAGCCACAAGAGTTGTTTCCAACCATTCCTGCCATTGTGCATCGGTTGGCTGTTGAAGTTTCTGGTCCAAAAAACAATCCGTATTTTGCAACTTCTCGGTTTAAATCATCCAACACAACACCCGGCTCAACTTCGACCCATTTCTCTGTAGGGTTAATCTCAATTATCTCATTCATAAAATGAGATATATCCACAACAATTGAATCACCCACAACTTGCCCTGCCAATGAAGTTCCAGCGCCACGTGGAATTATTGAAAACATATATTCATTGGCAAACGAAATAATTTTTGAAATATCATCTTTATCCTTGGGAATAACAACAGCAAGAGGCGTCTGCTGATAAACAGAGGCATCTGTTGCATATAAAATTCGTGAAGCAATGTTCAACTTTACCTCACCTTTTATTTCATTTTTTAAAAGTTCCCAATGATTATCTGTTGCCATTTTATATTTTTATAAACTATTGTAAATTATTGTTGTCCGATTAAAAATTTCAGATTCTTCGCTACGCTCAGAATGACATTGTGTTTTACAGGATTCTGTTTGTTGGGGGTTGGTTTGCGGCTTTGCCGCAAACCAACCCCCAACAAATACTTAACTAACTGATTGTCATCTAGCTATGCTAAACTTCGTTACGAACGTAGTGAAAAACAAAGTTCAGCGTAGCTAAATCTCATCTATTTAGCTTTGTAGTTTTTTATCGAACAATAGTGATTGTAAATGTAAGAAAAAATAAAATATTTGAGAATATTTATGTTACTTTGTAGCTATAATTCTTTATAAACTAATAACTCTATTTAATATGAGAAGAAATAGACAAATTTCAATTAAAAATTGGCTAAATCATAAGCCTTATAATAATCAGAAACCAACAGACTATTATTTTGTGAAGCTTAGTAATAAGGTTTATAAAGCTATTTTATCAGTTGACAATTCTTCTAAAATATATGAATATTTTGATAATGAACAGATAAAACATATGTCTTGCTTTTTAGTATCATATTTTGAGGATTTAATTTCAGATTCAAATATTTGGAACACCTTTGTGAAAAAACATAAAGAATTATATGATAAAGTTTTACCATTTTATGAAATAGATGAATATTTTGAAAATGAAATCAACTACTATGATGTCTGCTTTTTAATATGGTATTTTATAAGTTGTGATGAAAATCTTTTAGCCCCAGATGAATATTTTATTTTAGAGATTGCAGGATACATAATGGATATTTTTGAAGAAGAATGGGAGACTGCACCTGAAAACACCTATTTAAAGAAATATTATACCATTGAAAATAATTCGGCCGACTACTATGAAGCTCGTAAACTTATTGATAACATCTTATTCAATTCTTATCTATTTCATCCCGATACTGGTGTAGAATTATTTATAAGCGAGTTAGAAATACTTGATGACATCAATAATCAGCCTGATGAAGATATACTTTATAAAGCTAATCTTATTTTAACTGAAAACAGAGAAGAAAAACTGTATAAAAACCACACTAAACTACTTGCTCTAAGAGGACCAGAGTGGGCGGCAGAGCTATTAGGGAAAGACCATAAGTTGAGTAAAGGTTATATTAATTTATCACAAAAAATATTAGGACTTTTCTTCTACAAAGGAGAAGATGAAAACAATGTTTTTCTCGAACATATAGCTTCTAGTAAGGAATTTAATGTAACAAAAAAATCATTTGAAAAAGAATTTAATATATCCATAGACACAATTGTGTATATAGGACTTATAAAATGGCAAGATGAATGGTGGTTCTCTGGGAATTATTTCACCGTTCCTTATAATTCAGAAACAGTAAGTAAAGAACGAAATTCACAGGATTCTAAAAGAATTATTAGTTCTTTAGATTTTAACCAAGAGGAATTGCAAAAAATAATTGATCGTCAATTAAAAATTTTCAAAGAGTCAAATAATAATGAAACTATTGTATTCTTAAAGGCAAATGAAATTAATAATTTTCTTACAAATCAAATTAATTTGTTCAATAAAAAACTAGCTAAATCAACTCCCAAAGAAAAATTCAAAGCAAATATAGATATGTCGAGGGCAGGCAATACAATTATATTTTTCAATGAAAAAAGTGGTATAGAGATAGCTATGGGAGTGATTAGTGCATTTCCTGCAAAAAACAACCCTTTTTATAATGAAGATGATTGTTTTGAAGATGTTGTGACGCTATTTACAGAAAAAAGTATCTCTCCAGAACTGGTTAGGTATGCAATAGACAATTTCAAAGATAAAATTGTCTATTTTAATACTCCACTTGGTGAAAAAGTTATTGAAAATCTTGATTTTATTTTAAGATTTTATAAAACAGATAACTATTATACTAAACCAGGAATAGCTTTTAATTAATAATAGTGTTATAAATGCTGTAGTAATAGCAAATTTATGAAAATGACCTACGCGATAAGAATTTTCTTGTTCAAACCTTTTCGCAATGAGGAAATGGTACAAGTTTTATTCAAAATCAGGACTTGATATTGAAAAAGTCCAGCAACTTGTTGGACAAACTCCTTGAGGACATAATTTACTGACTATCACCAAGACGGATAATATAGAAGAAGCGGTCTTTTATGTCAAAAAAACTATTGAAAATAATTTTAAAGGTGTCACACCTAAAGGCGTTCAGTTCTATTCATAAAACAAATCTCTACAAAGATTACACGCCTGCAGCGTTGATTTAATAACGTGATATTTTTAAGAGTTTTGTGATATTTTATATTTTTTATAATTAAAAAAATAAACTTTATTGTTAGCTTTAAAAGCTTAATAAGCTTATTAACAACAAGTTCTACCCCAACCCCCTAAAGGGGGCTTTTAGACCCTGCAATTAATTGCCATTATGTCCAATTAGACATTTGCCTAATCTGATTTTTATATAAACTAATCATTATGTTTTTTAAATGTCGCATTGACGAAGTCAAGGGTATTACCAAATAGATTATTTGCCTAATATTATAAATATCAACAAATCCTATTCATCAACTTTTTAAAACACCTCTAAATTCATTAACTTTAAACCCTATTTTGAAAAGAGAAAGATGAAAAAATTTATTTTACAAATAGCACTACTTTTTTTTGCAATAACAGCTTTTAGTCAATCGACTCAAAGAGTTGTATCATTAGCTGCATCGCTAACAAAATCCCTATACCATTTAGGCGCAGATGATTTGGTTGTTGGACATACCAATTATTGCAATATTGCAAAGGACGATGGGAAAGAGGTGGTTGCATCTGCGATTCAAGTGAATATTGAGAAAGTAATTGCGCTTAATCCAGATTTAGTTTTGATACACACAATGACAAAACCCAAAACCATCGAATTGCTGAAAAAAGCTGGTCTTAAAGTTGAAATATTCAATACGCCAAAGGATTTTGATGAAGTTTGCGAACAGTTTTTAGAGATAGGTAAACTTGTAAACAAATATGATAAAGCTGAGCAAATTGTAATTGATGTTACAAAGCAAGTTGATGAAATTAAAAAAGAATTTTCAAAACAGAAAGAGCAAAAAGTGTTTTTCCAGCTTGGTACAAAACCTATTTTTTCTGTTTTAGACAACACTTATATGGCTGATTTTATCCGTTTTATAAATGGAGAAAATATTGCTAAAGGTTTAAAAGTTGGCACCGTTACTCGTGAATTTGTTCTAAAAACTAATCCCGACATTATTGCCATTGTTAATATGGGAATGCTAAGCGACGAGGAGATTCAAATTTGGAATAGCTATCCTGATTTGAGTGCTGTAAAAAATCAGAATATCTTTTTTGTTGAGTCAGATATGGCAAGCACGCCAACACCCATCGACTTTTTAAATACAATGATAGTATTGCAGAAAAACTTGCTAAATAAATGAAACAGAAATATTTAAAATGGATATCTTTTACTGTTTTGCTATTATTACTTTTAATAATATCTGCACTATTTTCATTGACAACAGGTGAATTTTCCATCACTCTGAAAGATATTTTTCGATTATTGAGCGAAAAAGAGGGAATGGACTATTTTATATTGTCTGAACTGCGCATTCCACGAGTAATACTGGGTTTTGCTGTTGGTGGTGGACTTAGTTTAGCTGGTGTAATTCTACAAGGAATTTTCAGAAATCCACTTGTTGAACCATACACACTTGGCGTTTCAGGCGGTGCTGCGGTGGGTGTTGCATTTGTTATTATCTTTGGATTAAATATCACATTGGGAACACTTATCCTTCCAATTGCAGGATTTGGAGGAGCTATTTTAGCACTTATTGTGGTTGGCTCACTAGGTTTTTTGCGAGGCGGCGTTGACATCAACAAAATGCTCTTAATCGGTGTAATGATAAGCTTTGTTGCATCTTCCACACTTATGTTATTAATGTCAATTTCCACAAAAGACAATCTCCAAAGTATCGTTTTTTGGATGATGGGTTCTTTAGAGGAATCGAAACGACTACTAATAAATACAGTGTTAATAAGTTCACTAATCGGATTGGCAAGTAGTTATTTCTTTGCGCGTCCGCTAAATGCGCTATTGCTTGGCGAGGCAAAGGCTGGACATTTAGGGGTTGATAGCAAAATTACCATAAGAGTTCTATTTCTTATCGCATCACTTTTAACTGGCATCTGTGTTGCGGTGGCAGGTGTGATAGGGTTTGTAGGCTTGGTTATTCCTCATTTTATCAGACTTATCGTAGGCTCAGACCATAGATTTTTGCTAATTGGCTCTTTTTTAGGAGGTGGAATTTTTCTTATTTTAAGTGATATTGTTGCACGCACAATAATTGCACCAAACGAATTGCCCATTGGAGTAATAACAGGAATTGCAGGTGGGATATTGTTTATAGCTGTTTTGCATCAAAATAAAAGGAGAGCTTCGTATGGAAAATAGTTTTTTTAAAGTCGAAGATTTAAAATGTGGATATGGCAATGGGTTTCACATTAAAGGAGTTTCTCTAGAGATATCAAAAGGTGAACTGGTGGGCATAATCGGTCCAAATGGTTCGGGCAAAACCACATTATTCAAAGGAATATCGGGCGATTTAAAAGCAAAACAAGGAGAGATATTACTTGACGGAGAAATATTACATAAACTAAACCTAAAACAACGAGCAAAAAAAGTAGCTGTTGTGAGTCAGTTTCAAGAAGTTGCCGCAATAACTGTCGAGGATTTTGTGATGATGGGCAGACTTCCTTATCGCCAAAGATTCCAATTTTTTGAATCATCGGAGGATAGCGACTTAGTGAAAAAATATATGAAACAGACGGGAGTTTATAAACATCGCAAAAAACTTATGTCTCAGCTTAGTGGTGGCGAACAGCAACTTGCAGCTATTGCACAGGCACTTTGTCAAGAACCGCAACTTTTATTAATGGACGAACCAACATCACACTTGGATATAACGCATCAAGTTAAAGTGTTAAATCTAATTCAAAAACTAAACTCAGAAATGGGTTTGACTGTACTTTTAATAATTCACGATTTGAATTTAGCTGCTGAATATTGCCACAAATTAATCGCAATGAAAAAAGGCAAAGTACACTCTTTTGGCTACACCGAAGAGGTACTAACCTACTCAATGATTGAAGAAGTTTATAAAACGGTTGTTGTAACAGAAACAAATCCACTATCTGGCAAACCTGCTATTTTTCTTGTCTCTGATAACGTTTTAGATCGAGAGAGGGAAAAATATGGGAAGATAAGGAGATGATTTATATATAAAATCATTCCTCCTCGTCCATCAAATGATCCATACCACCCATACAGGTCAAGCACTCCAATGCAAAACGGTCATATTCATCAAATGCTGGTCCGGGCAGACCTTTTAAAGTGATAATTCTATCAACACGTATGGTATTCCCTTTTTTCAACTGAATATATCTTGCAAAACCGTCATCTGAAAACAGTTTGACAACCTCATCATCAAAACCGTCAACCTTATTCTCATCATTGAAAAAATTGATAGCTACAACATTATTCTCTGCTATAACTTTCTCAATAGTTTCAAAATAATCAGGGTCAACTGGCATATAACTACTCTTTTTCATAGTGTGATATTTTAATGTTTAAAATAAGCCCAAATTGTCCATTACCAAATTATATATATTAATTAATACTAAACTCATAGTGACGTTTTATTTGGTAGTATTCAAAGATATTTTCGTTTTTCATATTATATTACATTTTTATTTTTCTATTACTTCACCGCACTCTACCCCAAACCCCTAAAGGGGCTTATTGCATACAGCTAATTCTTATTTTAAAATTAAATTTTGATAATATGAGAAACTCTGTTTTTATCATAAAGTTTTTCATATGCAAAGTCTTGCTTGGCTTGCTAGTAGCCCCCTTTAGGGGGTTGGGGGTTAAAATTAGTTATTTAGAGTTTTACCCGTCCTGAAAAAAGTTTACATATTTATATTAATTCTTAGCAATTAAGAAACAACGTTCTGATTTGTTTTATTGAATTTTGTTTTCTTTTAATGGACTATTTAATCTAAATTGTTTATTAATCAGCTTAGGCTTCAAGGCGTCCACGTAGTTTAGGTCGCTCACGCAGGAGCGCCCCTACTGGTATCAAATATCTCATTCACGTGTATTTCTGTGGTATTCAAAGAAATTACGCCATTATATTCTTTCTCTTTTAAAATTAACGGAAACTCTGTGCAACCTAAAATTATTCCCTCTATCCCACTATCTTTCTGCATTTTCAAAATTCTATCCTCTATCTCTTTACGAGTATCATCTTTGAAAATACCTAATTCAATTTCTGTAAAAAGCTTATGGTTTAAAAACTCTTTATCTTCATCATTTGGCGTTACTACCTCTATTGAATATTTCTCAAATACTTTGGCGAAAAAATCATTCTCCATAGTAAAAAGTGTACCAATAAGTCCAACTTTTTTCAATCCTAAGCTTTTTGCATTACGCGCAGTTGCTTCAACAATGCTAATCATAGGAACTTTTACTCGTTTTTGTAACTCATCAAAGAAAAGATGTGGGGTATTGGCAGAAATAGCTATAAAATCAGCACCTGCACGCTCAAGAGCATTCAACCCAATGGACAAATAATCAATCGCCTCATCATACTTCTCATCTTTGACTTTTCCTATAAAAAAATCCATATTTACACTGTAAATAATAATTTCAGGATAATCTAATCGACCTTCATTAATCTCCTTATAACGATTGATAATTGCATTATAATAATCAACAGTGGCTTCAGGTCCTAAACCACCAATAATTCCTATCTTTTTCATAATTTTTCAGTTTTTAAAAGTTCCTTAATCCATTGAACAGATAAAACAGTTAGAAATACTAATTTTACTGTTTCAAAAATTACATAAGTGTGATGAATATGTGATTTTGGGATATTAATTTCGTTATTAATATAACTAATAGCTCTTAGATTTAGTTCTGGTAAAAGCCAAAAAGTTTGCAGCAAAAGTATTGTTAGAACAACACCTAACTGCATCATACACCTTTTTGTCAAATAATCTTTTTTAACAACAAACCACCCTAAAACCACAACAAACAATAGCCACTCAATAATATTCACAACACCAAAAACTTTCATTCCGATGCTTAACCCAATTTGAAGAGTAACACCTGGCACACTAAATTTCAGCCAAGCCTCAATAAAACTAATCCCAATTATGATTCCACTCCAAACAGTCAACACCAGAGAAGGTGCAATATTTATAATTTTCATTTTATAATATTTAACATTACATTTAGTAAACAGAATTCATTTTAAGCTGTTAAATGTACAGATGTTTTTAA
>CAZHHH010000096.1:0-10630 GCA_964532085.1 uncultured Marinilabiliaceae bacterium | reverse complement strand
AGGGGTTTGGGGTAGAACGTACTGAAAATTTAATAAAATGTAAAACGAAAAATTCTTTGCATTCTATCAAATAAAGCATAGCTAAGTTTGGTACATTAATTTGGCTAATGAACAATTTGAGATAATTTTGTCTACGATTTTTTATTAACAATAAATACCTAATAAACTACTTGAAAAATTAGGACATTATTGTTTTTACATCTATCTCCATTAATAAAATTTGCTTTTATTTGTCGATCTTTTAATCATAAAGGAACACATTTTTAAAAAAGGAGATTATTTCTTTATGTATAGTTGTAATGTTGTTGTTTTGTAAAATTAAATTTAAAGTAGTAGTTTTGTTTGCTTTAAAAAATATTATTTAGAAAAATCAACATATCTCTTATAAGATTGTGAAACGGGTTGTAATATCAGGATTAGGAATATATTCTACAATAGGAAAAAATTTGTCTGAAGTAACGGAGTCGTTATATAAAGGGAAGTCAGGCATAGGAATTGATGAACGCCGCAAGGAGTTCGGATTTCGTTCTCCTTTAACAGGTGTTTTAGAGCGCCCAAATCTTAAAGGCTTACTTTCACGTCGTGCACGTGTTGGTTTAGCAATTCAAGGTGAGTATGCGTATATCGCAACTATGGAGGCTATACAAAATGCTAAGCTAGATATTGATTTTTTTGAAAAAAATGAAGTTGGAATTCTCTATGGGAATGACAGCTCATCCATTGCCGTTATTGAGGCGATGGATATTATGCGTGAAAAACGTGATACCTCAATGATTGGTTCGGGTTCAATTTTTCAATCTATGAACTCAACTGTAAGTATGAATCTTTCCGTTATTTTAAAGCTAAAAGGAATAAATCTTACCATAAGTGGTGCTTGTGCAAGTAGTTCGCACGCCATTGGGATGGCTCATATGTTAATATCAGGCGGTTATCAAGATATGATAATTTGTGGTGGTGCGCAGGAGATAAATGCCGAATCTATGGGAAGTTTTGATGGTTTGGCAGCTTTTTCTACACGTGAATCTGACCCAACAAAAGCATCACGACCATTTGATAAAGATAGGGATGGCTTAGTGCCTAGCGGTGGTGCTGCAACTGTTGTTGTAGAAAGTTTAGAATCTGCCCTAAAACGAGGTGCTCCAATTATAGCGGAAATTAATGGATATGGATTTTCATCAAATGGCGATCATATATCTGTTCCAAATGTTGAAGGACCACGAAGCTCATTATTGAAAGCACTAAAATTAGCAAAAATAAATCCAGCTGATATTGATTATGTTAATGCTCACGCAACTTCAACACCAGTTGGGGATTTAAATGAAGGTAAGGCTTTGCTGGAAGTTTTTGGAGAGTATGGAACACCTGTAAGTTCTACAAAATCGATGACAGGACACGAAATGTGGATGGGAGGAGCAAGTGAAATAATCTACTCATTATTGATGATGCAAAATTCATTTATTGCTCCAAATATAAACTTCAACGAGCCTGATGAAGAGATTGCAAAGCTTAATATTATAGCGGAAACAAAAGAAACAAAATTAAATACTATATTGAGTAATTCCTTTGGATTTGGGGGAACAAACTCAACACTAATTATATCAAAATTCAATGGATAATATGAAGAGAGAAGAGATTGAGAGTATTATTGATGATTTTTTAATTGAGGAGTTTGAAATTGAAGAAGAACTCTTAGAGCCAGAGGCGCTACTTATTCAAGATTTAGGAATTGAAAGCTTAGATTTTGTTGATATAGTAGTAATTATCGAGCAAGAATTTGGATTTAAAGTTACAAGAGATGATATGGCTAATGTCAAGACTTTAAATGATATGTATAACTATGTTCAAGAGAGAATAAATTGATATCCTATTTGTAGCTATGTCAAAATGGACAGGAAAAACTAAAGGTGGAACATTCGGGTATCGATTTTTTATTTTGATGATAAAGAATTGTAATAGAAAGCTTACATACTCTTTTATGAGAATCGTAGCTTTTTATTTTTTTCTATTTGATAGAAATCATTCTCTAAAGTTCTATTTTAAAGAGATACATAACTACAAAGGACTCAAAATTTATAAGAGCATATATAAAAATTTCGTGCTATTAGGAGAAGTCTTAATCGACAAAATCTCTTTTCTTGTAAGAGAAAAAAATAGTATCACTTTTGATTATGAAGGTGAAGAATATTTACATAAAATGGCCAACGATAAAGGAGGTATATTGATTGGTGCACATATGGGAAATTGGGAACTAGCCGGCAATTTACTTGAAAGAGTAGATGCAAAAGTTAACGTGCTGATGTTGGATGCTGAGCACGAGAGTATCAAAGAGCTTTTTGAGAATTATGGAATTAAGAGAAAATTTGAAATAATTCCCATTAAAAATGATTTTTCTCATCTGTTAGCAATACAAAATGCCCTTGAAAACAAGGAGTTAGTTGTTATGCACGGTGATAGGTTTGTGGAGGGAAATGATTTTGTTGAAGTAGATTTTCTTGGTAAAACAGCAAAATTTCCTGTAGGACCTTTATATATGGCTTCAAAATATGGTGCGCCTGTTTCGTTTGTTTTCACTCTCAAAGAAAATTCAAACCATTATCATTTTTATGCTACCAAACCTAAAATATATCCTTATCCAGCTAACTTGAAAACGAGGAGAGAAAAACAGGTTGAAATGGTAAAAGAGTATGTCGAATGTCTTGAAGAAAAATTAATAAAATATCCAACACAATGGTTTAACTATTTTCCATTTTGGAATGAAGAAAGTAGCAACTAAAACCTAAAAACTTATATTATGAATACAAAATTGACTTATGGCAATGATGACAAATCAGCATTAGAAGCAAAGTATGCAGCTCAAAAAATAGCATTTGGACCCATAATGTTTCAGGCAGCAAAAGCTCTAAGAGACTTAGGAATACTACAATTAGTAAAAGAGAGCCGCAGAGTTGGTATTAGACAAGAGGAGATTGCAGAAAAATTAAACCTCTCTGTCTATGGAGTAAAAGTATTGTTAGAAGCTGGTCTTAGTCTTGAAATGGTTTATGTTAAAGAAGATAAGTACTTCTTGACAAAAACAGGGTGGCATATACTTTCTGATGAACTTACTAAAGTGAATATGGATTTCACGCACGATGTGAATTATCTTGGTATGTTCACTTTAGAAGAGTCTATAAAAACTGGTAAACCAACTGGTTTAGAGGTGTTTGGAGAGTGGGATACAGTTTACGAAGCTCTATCACAATTGCCTCCAAAAGTGCAAGAGAGCTGGTTTAATTTCGACCACTTTTACTCTGATTATGCTTTTCCTGAAGTTCTGCCGATTGTATTAACAGAAAATGTTAAAAAAGTCCTTGATGTTGGTGGAAATACAGGTAAATTCTCAATACAGTGTGCAAAATTTAATCCAAATGTTGAAGTACAGATTTTAGATTTGCCAGGTCAATTAAATAAGGCTTTTGAAAATATTAAAGCTAATGGTTTTGAAGATAGAATAACGGGTGTACCGTTAAATTTGTTAGACCATTCTGTCCCTTTTCCAAAAGGTGCTGACGTTATCTGGATGAGTCAATTTTTAGATTGTTTTTCACAAGAGGATGTGTTGCAACTATTATTAAGAGCAAAAGAGGCAATGCACGAAAATGCTTCTTTCTTTATAATGGAAACTTATTGGGATAAACAGAAATTTGAAGCATCAACATATAGTTTGCACGCAACTTCGCTTTATTTTACTAACATAGCGAACGGATGTAGCCAAATGTATCATTCAAGAGATATGCTCAGATTAATTGAAGAAGCGGGACTTTATGTTGAAGAAGCTTTTGAAGATGTTGGTGTGAGCCACACATTATATAAATGTAAAGTAAAATAGAGATGAGTTTTTCAAATATAATCGATTATATACCGCAACGACCGCCAATGGTGATGGTTGGAGAGATTGTTGAGGTCCAAGAGGAGGAGATTTTAACACAGTTTGTCATAAGTGAAGATAATTTGCTTGTGGAAAATGGTTTCTTATCCGAATCGGGAATAATCGAAAATATTGCCCAAACAGCCGCAGCATTTAGTGGTGTGAAAGCCAAAATGAATAACGAAAAAGTTAAAGTGGGCTTTATTGGGTCTGTAAGAAATTTACAAATAAATTCTTTGCCAAAAGTTGAATCAACAATCCAAACTTCAGTTAAACTGGTTGGAAAAGTGATGAATGTTGATATGATTGAGGGCAAAATCACGCAAAACGGCAATTTAATTGCTCAATGCGAAATGAGAATATTTTTAGAAGAGTAACATCTGATGAAAGAGTTAATAAATAGAACAAAAATTAAAGTTCGTTTTAGCGAAGTTGATTCAATGGCAGTGGTGTGGCACGGAAACTACGTTAAATATCTTGAAGATGGGCGCGAAGCTTTTGGAAAAGAGTTTGGCTTAACATATCTTGATGTTTATGCCAATGGGTTTATGACACCTGTGGTTAAAGTTGAGTTGACATACCTTAAAACTGTAAAATATGGAGATGAACTTGTCATTGAAACAAAACTGTTGCCAACCGAAGCTGCAAAAGTAACTTTTGAATATCAGATTTTTAATAAAAAAGATGATTCTTTGGTTTTGAGAGCATCAACAACGCAAGTGTTTATGAATCTTAACGGTGAGATGGAGTTGACAAATCCTCAGTTCTATCTTGATTGGAAACAAAAGGTCGGAATTTTAAAATAAAGATCAATAATTAATAGAAAATGTCGGTATTTATCGAATCACATAATGTCATTTCTGCATTAGGATTTTCTTCACAAGAGAATTTCCAAAATATTTATGACGGTAATTCAGGTCTGAAATATTATGAAAGTTCAAAATTCTCATCAACACCAATTGTATCATCACAAATTGAAAGAGCTTTAATTGAGGATGAATTTTCAAAAATAGGGACTAATAGTCTATACACTCAATTTGAAAAATTATCCATCTTATCTCTTTATAAATCTTTACAAAATTCGTCGGTAAATCCCACTGATGAAAAAACTGTTCTAATTCTTTCCACAACCAAAGGGAATATTGATATTTTAGAGAAAAAACAGTTACACAAAAAAGAGCGTCTTTATTTGTGGCATACTGCACAAGTTATTGCCGATTTTTTTGAAATGACCACAAAGCCAATGGTTGTCTCAAATGCTTGTATTTCAGGATTGTCGGCTATGATTCTTGCAGATAGATTAATAAGTTCTAGTCAATATGAAAATGCTTTAATCGTTGGCGCAGATTTAGTTTCAAAGTTTGTGGTTTCAGGTTTTCAATCTTTTCAGTCGCTAAGTTTAGAAATTTGCAAACCTTTTGATGTTAATCGAGATGGTTTAAATATCGGCGAAGCTGTTGCATCTGTAATTGTTACAAAAGAGAGGAAAGAATCTAATTTTGAGATTGTGAGAGGAGCAATTCATAATGATTCTAACCATATTTCAGGACCATCACGAACAGGTGAGGGACTATTTTTGGCAATTGGCAATACAATTGTTGATGAAGAAATAGATTATATCTCGGCTCACGGAACTGCAACACCTTATAATGATAATATGGAGGCTGTCGCCATAAGTAGAGCAAAATTAAATGATGTTCCGCTGAATAGTTTTAAAGGTTTTTTCGGACATACTTTAGGTGCTGCTGGTGTTTTGGAGACTGTTATGTTGTTAGAAAGTATGCAAAATAACAAGATTGTAAAAACCTTTGGATACAATGAGTTTGGAGTGTCAGAACAAGTGAATATAGCTAAAGAAAATATTGATAAAGAGATTAAATATGCATTAAAATTAGCATCAGGTTTTGGTGGATGTAATGCAGCACTTTTAATAAAGAAGTTGTGAAAGTAATTAATAAAATAGAGATAAAAGAGGGCAAAATTTTCAAGGATGAAAAGCTTATTTGGGAAAGTCAGCCAAAGGATGATTTTCCAACTTTTATCCGTGCTTTTTATAAAGAGAAAAAGTTTGAATATCCTAAATTTTACAAAATGTCAGATATGTGTAAGTTGGGATATATTTCAAGCGAATTAGCTTTTGAAAATGGTGAAATAGCGGACGTTGACAAAACTAAAGTGGCAATAGTTTTGGCTTGTTCATCATCATCTTTGCACGCAGATGTAGAATATTCAAAAACAATGAATGAGATTCCAAGTCCTGCACAATTTGTCTATACTTTGGCAAATATTGTTACGGGAGAAATTGCCATAAGACACGGAATAAAAGGGGAGGAGATGATGTTTGTTCAAGAGCATTTTGATAAACAGCATCTTGAAATTTATCTAAAATCTCTTTTTGACAGTGGTAATGCAGAGTATGCACTTATGGGATATGTGGATTTTGATCAAGATTTAAAATATAATTCTGAAATTTATTTAGTGAAAAAATAATATAGATATGAGTACAGATTTACATAAAAAATTAAAAGAAGAGTTGATTGAACAACTTAATTTAGAAGATATTACACCTGAAGATATTGATTCGGTTGCACCTCTTTTTGGTGATGGATTAGGACTTGATTCTATTGATGCTCTTGAAATTATAGTGCTTTTAGAAAAAGAGTATGGTATAAAAATCACCAATCCTGCAGACGGAAAAGATGCAATGCAATCTATTGAGTCACTTGCGAAATTTATCGAAGCTAACAAAAAATAGTTTTATACTTAATTTGACCTAAAAATGAGCAAAAATATTGTAATCACAGGTATGGGAATGATTTCGGCCATCGGGCTTTCTGTTGATGAGGCTTTTGATAGTTTGATAAATGAAAAATCGGGTATTGATTCTATAAAATATCTGGATTCCATTCATAAAAATGAATTTTTGCTTGGTGAAGTAAAATTAAGTAATGAAGCTCTTTTTGAAAAGCTCGAAATTTCACAAACAGAGAGTAAAAAGCATACAAGAACGAGTCTTTTAGCTCTTTCGGCAGCACGTGAAGCTGTTGCAAATAGTGGGTATAAAAGTGAGAATTGGAATAGTAAGCGCGTGGGAATTATTTCTGCAACGTCTGTCGGTGGGATGGATAAAACCGAGCTTAATTATGGAGAGAGGAATTTCAGTTCGGGATTTTTAAAAACGCATCTTAGTGGCGATTCTACTGATGTTGTTGCTGATGATTTGAATATTAACCACTATCGCACAACACTTTCCACCGCTTGTTCATCTGCGGCGAATGCAGTTATGCACGGTGCAAGACTTATAAAACAAGGGATTATTGAAGTTGCAGTTGTTGGTGGTGTTGACCCACTTTCTAAATTTACTCTAAATGGTTTTAACTCTTTGATGATTTTAGACAGGGAGTGGTGCAAACCGTTTGATGCAGATAGAAAAGGGCTAAACTTAGGAGAGGCCGCAGCTTTTTTAGTTATAGAATCTGAGGAGTCGGCATTGGAGCGTGGCGCAACAGTTCTGGCGAATCTTTCGGGTTATGCAAATTCAAATGATGCTTATCACCAAACTGCTTCTTCGCCTGAAGGTGAAGGTGCTACTATTTCAATGAGTAAGGCGCTGAAAATGAGTGGTCTTAGTCCTGATGATATTGACTATATAAATGTTCACGGTACAGGGACTAATAATAATGATTTATCAGAGGGTGTAGCAATGAAACGGGTTTTCGGTGAAAATATTCCACCATTTAGCTCTACTAAAAGTTATACGGGGCATACACTTGGTGCTGCAGCTGCGGTGGAAGCTGTTATCTCTATTTTGTCAATGAAAAATAGTGTGATTTTCCCAAATCTCAACTTTTCCAAAATCATAGAAGAGTTAAATATGTCGCCAGTAACTGAAGTGAAAAAAGAGCACAAAATATCACACGTTTTATCAAATTCATTCGGGTTTGGCGGCAACAATTCAACTCTTATTTTTTCTAATAATTCACAAAAGTAGGTATGGCAATTTATATAATTTCATCGGAAGCGATATCTTGTCAAGATAGTTTTGAACAACGGAATGGAATTTCTGAAGTAACAAAGCATAATGGCGGATTTATTCCTGCAATTTTGCCCGATTTTAAAAAATATATAGATGCTCGAATGTTGAGAAGAATGAGCAAAATATTGAGGATGGGAGTTGCAACAGCAAAATCATCGTTGGATAGTGCTCAAATTGAAAATCTTGATGCAATTATTGTCGGTACAGCTTATGGCTGTTTAGAAGATACATCAAAGTTTCTTAATTTGTTGATTGACAACAAAGAGGAGATGTTAAATCCCACACCTTTCATACAATCAACGCACAACACAATAGCTGGACAAATTGCGCTTATGATAGGTTGTAAAAGTTATAATCTCACATTTACACAAAAAGATTTTTCCTTTGAAACTGCTTTGACTGATGCTGTTACGTTGTTGAATGAAGATGAGGTTAGTAGTGTTCTTTTGGGTGGCGTGGATGAATTTAACGAAGGACTCTATGATTTGCTGAGTGAGGCAAATTGTGATTTGGTAAATAAAAATGGCTTTTTATCAGAAGGTGCTTCATTTTTTACCTTAAGCAATAAAATAGAGAGTGATGTTCAATTAAAAGATTTTCTAATATTAAGTAAAATCACTTCTAAATCTGAAATTGAGGATAATATTTGTAATTTGCTTAAAAAGAACGATATAGAAGCTGGAAATGTAGATTTAGTTATGGTTGAAAACGATAGTGTTGCCGATAGTCTAAAATCTATTTTTAAAGAAAATCAATTTTTACAATACGGAAATATAGTAGGAAAATATCCGACTGCATCAGCTTCTGCAATGCATTTGGGATATAATTTTATAAAAAACAATAACAGAGAAATTTCAAAAAAAGAGAACTTTAAAACAATACTTATTATTAATAAAACCGAAGAGAGTGGCTTGTCTTGTATCATACTTCAGAAAAAATAAATTTCGATTATTTACATTGATATTTATTTTGGTAATTATTGCAGTTTCCTCAAGCCGTGCTTTGCGAGAATTTGAAACAGTTATAATTAGTTCAGTAGTTTTAATCTATGTAGCACTCGTAGTATGGGGTGTTTCAGATATTAAAATTAATTTTTTCCTAAAATCTATTAATAGTTTTCCAACACAAAAAAATAAAATCGCTTTAACTTTTGATGATGGACCATCTGAAAAAAGTGAAGCTGTCCTTGATTTATTAAAAGAAAACAACATTAAAGCTACATTTTTTCTCATAGGTAAAAATATTGCTTTATATCCAAATGTTGCTAAACGCATTGTTGAAGAGGGACATAGCATTGGTAATCACTCTTGGAGTCATTCATCAATTTTTCCTCTTTTTTTCAAAAAAGCAATGAGAGAAGATTTGATGAAAGCTGATGATGAGATAAGGGAAACTTTGGGTATTGAACCTAAATTATTTCGTCCGCCATTTGGTGTTACAAACCCAACTGTTGCAAGTGTTTTAGATTGGTTTAATTATAAAGTTATTGGTTGGTCACTCCGCTCATTCGATACTAAGAATGAAAGTGTGGCAAAGGTTTTGAACAGAATAACAACTAAGGTAAAAGGTGGTGATATTATTCTTTTACACGATACTTCCCTTAATATTATCGAAATTTTGGAAGAGTTAATTCCTTGGTTGATAAATAAAAATTATGAATTTGATACGATTGAAAATTTGATGAATCAATATGAGTTAGATATAAAAGATTATTGCAAGTTTTATTAATTTAGGTAATTCTGTTTACTAAAATATAATGCTTGAACAGAACTAAAAGTCCCTTTTACTGTGTCTAGCTGAAAGCAAGAGGGAAACGAAGTTCAGCGTAGCTAATTTAGGGGTGAATAACAAAACAATTTTATTTACATTTTACCCCCAACCCCCTAAAGGGGCATTTTTGAAGTTACAGAATATTATAAAATAAGAAATTTTAAAAATAAAATCAGATTGAAAATTTGCTAAATCAATAGCTTTTAAAAATATATAAGATGAGAAAAATCAGATATACCTTAATTTTAATATTCGCTGTTTCAGCTCTTTATGCACAGCCTGTTGGTTATACAAAGGTTGAGGATTTTGCGAAGATGGAGAAGGAAATTCTTGAAAAATCAAAGAATTTGTCATCACTCAACAGCAATTTTGTTCAAGAAAAAACAATGGCTTATCTAGATGAGGTAATTGTCAGCAAAGGCGATTTTTGGTATAAGCACCCTAATAAAGTTAGATGGCAGTATAATGAGCCTTTTGAGTATGTTATTTCAATAAATGATAATCGATTTACCATTAAAGATGGTGGCAAAACAAATCAATTTGATACAAAATCCAATCCAGCTTTTAGAGAGCTCAACAGTTTGATTGTCAGTATTGCAAAGGGTGATTTAATAAGTGATGATAGATTTGAAATTGAGCCTTTTGAAAATTCTGAAAATTATTTTTTAAAATTAACACCAAAAGATGCAAATATGAAAAATTTCATCTCTATGACTGAGTTATTCATTGACAAAGCAACAGGTGTAGCTATAAAAATTATTATGTATGAATCTGAAAGTGATTATACAGTTATATCATTTTCAAATAGTAAACTAAATGAAGAGATTTCTGATTCTATTTTTGATATTAAGTAGTCTAATTTCTGCAAATTTTGATGCTTATTCTCAAAATGAAAAGGTTGAATCAATTTTGGGAGT
>CAZHHH010000095.1:5793-11364 GCA_964532085.1 uncultured Marinilabiliaceae bacterium | reverse complement strand
ATTTCGCAAACATTGGGTGGTAAGGTTGAACATTTTGAATAGTATTATAAGCTTAACTAGTCCAATAAAAGAAAGCAAAATTCAATATAACAAATTAGAATATTGTTTTCTTAATTGCTACTATTTTTAACCCCCAACCCCCTAAAGGGGGCTACTGGCAAGCTAAGCAGGATTCTACATACTAAATTATAATAAAAAACAGTGTTTCTCATATGATAAAAATTTAATTTTAAAATAAGAATTAGCTATTTGTAATAAGCCCCTTTACTGTGTCTAGCTGAAAGCAAGAAGGGTTTGGGGTAGAACGTGGTGAGAAATAATAGAAAAATCAAAATGTAATTGATTTTAAAAAGCGAAAAAACTTTGAATTCTACCAAATAAAACATCACTATGAGTAGACTATTAATAACTATGGCTAATGGACAATTAGGGATAATATAAGGGCATAAAAAAACTCACAATTCTATTTAAGAAAAGTGAGTTTTTTTGATTAGTTTCTTTCTTCTTTTTAATAATTCTTCTTAGCAGCTTTTAAAGTATTTAAAAGTAACGAAGCGATAGTCATTGGACCAACACCACCTGGAACTGGTGTTATATAGCTACATTTAGGAGCTACATTTTCAAAATCCACATCACCTTTTAATCTCCATCCTCTTTTGGTATCAGGCGCATCAACACGAGTTGTGCCAACATCAATTACCACAGCACCCTCTTTTACCATATCAGCTTTTAAAAACTCTGGAATACCTAAAGCTGCAACAATAATATCAGCTTGAAGAGTTAACTCCTTTAAATTTGCTGTACGGCTATGACAAACAGTAACAGTAGCATCACCCGGATTACCTTTTAGAGATAGAAGTACACTCATAGGACGACCAACAATGTTGCTACGACCGATAACTACAACGTGTTTACCGCTTGTCTCAATATTATATCTTTTGATCAGCTCCATAATACCTTGTGGAGTTGCTGAAACAAAAGCATTACCACCAGTGATCATACGGCCAACATTCTGAGGATGAAAACCATCCACATCTTTATCTGGAGCAACAGCTTCTGTTACTTTCTCTTCTGAAATATGATTAGGTAAAGGCAACTGAACGATAAAACCATCAACAGAATCATCCTTATTCAACTTTTCAACAGCATCAAGAAGCTCTTTTTCAGAAATTGATTCATCAAAACGCAATAAAGTAGACTCAAAACCAACCTCTTCGCACGCCTTAATTTTTGCAGCAACATAAGTTTCACTACCGCCATCATTTCCCACCAAAATAGCAGCTAAATGTGGCTTTCTTTTTCCTGATTCTAAAATCAGCTTAACTTCTTGAGCTATTTCATCCTTAACCTCTTGTGAAGTTTTTCTTCCATCGATTAATTGCATCTTTACCCTTAATAAAAGTTTATAATATATGAAACTAACGACGTCTCATTGACATATTAGCCATAAGTTTTGACATATTTTTACCTTGACTCATCATACGCATCATTTTACGCGTTTCGTCAAATTGCTTAATCAATCTATTAACCTCTTGAATAGATGTACCGCTACCTTGCGCAATTCTCTTTCTTCTACTTCCATTAATAATTTGTGGATTATCACGCTCATCAGGTGTCATTGAATGAATTATAGCTTCTATACCTTTAAAAGCATCATCATCAAAATCAAGATTTCTAATAGCCTTTCCCATTCCTGGAATCATACCCGCTAAATCTTTCAGGCTACCCATTTTCTTAATTTGCTGAATTTGATTTAAAAAGTCGTCAAAGCTAAATTGATTTTTAGCAATTTTTCTTTGTAATCTCTTTGCTTCCTCTTCATCAAATTGCTCTTGTGCTCTCTCAACAAGCGAAACAACGTCACCCATTCCAAGAATACGGTCCGCCATTCTACTTGGGTGAAATTGGTCAAGAGCTTCCATTTTTTCACCTGTACCAACAAACTTAATTGGTTTATTTACAACACTTCTAATAGAAATAGCAGCACCACCACGGGTATCACCGTCTAATTTTGTAAGTACAACACCGTCAAAATCTAATCTATCATTAAATTCCTTTGCAGTATTAACAGCATCTTGACCTGTCATTGAGTCAACAACAAAAAGAGTCTCTTGTGGTTTTACAGCTTTTTTAATAGCAGCAATCTCTTTCATCATCTCCTCATCAACAGCCAAACGACCAGCGGTATCCACTATCACTAAGTCATACCCCTTTTGTTTAGCTTCTTGAATCGCATTTTTTGCAATTTTGACAGGGTCTTTACTATCTTCCTCAGTATAAACAGGTACACCAACTTGTTCACCTAAAACCTGCAACTGTTGAATAGCAGCCGGACGATAAACGTCACCAGCAACTAACAGAGGTTTTTTAGATTTCTTTGTTTTAAGAAAATTAGCAAGTTTTCCAGTAAATGTTGTTTTTCCAGAACCTTGAAGACCTGAAATTAAAATAACAGCAGGACTACCTTGAATGTTAATCTCGGCAGTATCACCACCCATAAGAGCTATAAGCTCATCGTGGACAATTTTAACAATCATCTCTTGAGGCTTAACAGCAGTAAGGACGTTCTGCCCCATAGCTTTCTCTCGAACAGTATCTGTAAATGTTTTTGCTGTTTGGTAGTTAACGTCAGCATCTAAAAGTGCACGACGAATATCTTTTAGCGTTTCCGCAACGTTTATTTCAGTAATCTTTCCTTGCCCCTTTATCAACTTAAAAGAGCGTTCTAACCTTTCCGATAAATTTTCAAACATATCTTCTGTTTATTATTTTTTGCAAAACTAATAAAAAAGATAGAGTTTTAAAAAAAGGATGAATATTTAATTATTTTATGTGTAGGGGCAGTTCGGCTATGATCACTGACCACGTCCCTGTGTGGCTGACTTAATGAGTGGAAAGATGAGAGTGGAAAGATGAAAACTGAAAAATGAGAGATGAAAGCTGAAAATCAATCATTGAAAATTGCTCATTTATAATTGTACATTGTTCATTGATAATTGTCCATTAAAAACCATTGTCAAATCAAATATAAATTATAATTTAGATTTTAATTTCATAATCTATTATAAATACAAAATGTAATGCCATTTTATCAAAGAGTTAAACAATTTTTATACTCGATAAAGCCTATCAATAAATCTGAGAATATTGATTTTATTGGAGATATTCACGGTTATTATAATGAATTGAAAAGTCTATTATTAAAACTAGAATACAGAAAAGAAGAAAAAATTTGGCAACACAAAAGTCGAAAAGCACTATTTTTAGGTGATTTTATAAATAAAGGTCCCGACTCTTTAAAAGTAATTAAACATATAAAAAGAATGGTTGACAATGGCAAAGCTTATGCTATATTAGGAAACCACGAACTCTATTTTTTAGAATATTATTACAGCAAAAAGCATAATAAAAAAACACGTTTAAGACAATCTCAACAAAGGCAAATAAAAAAAATATTTAAAAAATTTGAAACAGCCGAAGAGATAGACTTATATGCCGACTGGCTCTCATCACTCCCATTTTATTATAAATTTAAAAAAGCACGTGCAGTTCACGCCTATTGGAGTGATAAAAATATTAAAGTTATAAATAGACGAACAAAGAATAAGAAATTAAAATATAGAGATATTAAAGAGATATTTAAACAAAAAAGTAAATTCTCTAAAGCAGTATGGCAAACTACAAAAGGAGTTGAGTTTAGAATTCCCAAAAAAATCATAAAAGAAAACAAGAACATATTACAATCCAATTTCAGAATTAAATGGTGGATAGATTATAAATCGAAAACATTTAACGAGATAAGTTTTGATAGTAGAATAACACTTCCTGACATTCAAATAAAGAAAAAATATGTCAGATCTTATGAGATATATAATATAAGTATGCCACCAATCTTTTTTGGACATTATTGTTTGACAAAACATAAACATATTCAGGAAGTAAATATTTGCTGTTTAGATGGTTGCATAGCAGGTGGAGGCAAAAATACAAAAGCTTATCGCTGGAGTGGAGAAAACCAATTGAGCAAAGAAAAGCTATTTAAAAACAACAAATTTTATAAAAAATAATAAAAAACATCATTTTTATTACGAATTGTAACCAAATGATATAAAATAATTACTATTTTTGCATTATTAAATCATATTTGTAACAAAAACGTAAATTAGCTAATATGCAAACAAGATTAGAAAAAGATTTATTAGGAGAATTAGAAGTTCCATTTGACGCATATTATGGAGTACAAACTTGTCGCGCCATTGATAATTTCAACATTTCCACCGCACGCTTATCAGAGTATCGTGCATTTATTTGGGGTTTAGGTGTAGTAAAGATGGGTGCTGCCAAAGCCAATTTAGAATTAGGATTAATTGATGAAAAAATAGCAAATGCTATTATTCAAGCTAGCCAAGAGGTTATGGATGGCAAATTCGATTCCGAATTCCCCATTGATATGATTCAAGGAGGTGCCGGTACATCAACTAATATGAACGCCAATGAAGTTATTGCAAACCGTGCATTAGAAATTATGGGTTATGATAAAGGTGACTATGATCACTGTTCACCCAATGACCACGTAAACAGGTCGCAATCTACCAACGATGCATATCCTACAGCTGGACAATTGGCTACAATAAAAATGCATTTTGAATTAATCGAGCATTTAAAACCTTTGATTAAATCTTTTCAATCAAAAGCTGCAGAGTTTAAGGATATTATAAAAATGGGTCGTACACAGCTTCAAGATGCTGTTCCAATGACCATCGGACAAGAGTTTAATGCATTTGCCAACAATTTAGAAAAAGAGATTAGCTTTTTAACATATACTGCAGAGTCGTTTTACAGTGTAAATATGGGTGCTACAGCAATTGGTACTGGATTAAATGCTGCACCTGGCTATTCTGAAGCTTGTGTAAAATATTTAGCAGAAATAACTGATTATCCAATCACTTTAGCAGAAGACCTTGTGCAAGCTACTCCTGATACTAGTGCATTTGTAAACTATTCATCAGCTCTTAAGAGTGTTTCAATAAAATTATCAAAAACTTGTAATGATTTACGTTTATTATCATCTGGTCCACGCACTGGTATAGCAGAAATAAATCTACCTCCAATGCAGCCTGGCTCTTCAATAATGCCAGGTAAAGTTAATCCTGTTATTCCAGAAGTTGTTAATCAAGTATGTTTTAAAGTAATAGGAAATGACACTACTATTTCTATGGCATCAGAGGCTGGTCAGTTACAACTTAATGTTATGGAGCCAATTATAATCTATTCTGTAATGGAATCCATAAAATTTTTACAAGAAAGTTTTGATGTACTAAGAATTAAGTGTGTAGATGGTATAACAGCAAATGCTGAACACTCTGAAGAGATGGTAAGAAATAGTATTGGAATTGTTACAGCTTTAAATCCATACATAGGATATAAAAACAGTACAGAAATAGCTAAAAAAGCTATGGCAACTGGTGAAAGTGTATATGATTTAGTATTAAAAGAGAATATTTTATCAAAAGAAGAACTTGATGAAATCTTAAGTCCAAAGAATATGGTTGGTACAAAATAGATTTTCAA
>CAZHHH010000095.1:0-5693 GCA_964532085.1 uncultured Marinilabiliaceae bacterium | reverse complement strand
AACTTGATGAAATCTTAAGTCCAAAGAATATGGTTGGTACAAAATAGATTTTCAAAAAATAAGATAAAATAGATGCCATATAAGCTTTATTGTTTATATGGCATTTTTTTAATAATAGTGTTATCACTTCAAATTAACGGTTGGAGATTCGGTCGCCCACGTAGGGGCGCCCCTACGTGGGCGACCGAATTAAAATTCACCGATTGCACATTTTGCATTGAACATTATACATTTTCACATCTTTTCTTATCCTTCTAAAGAAAATTTCAAAATAAAAGAGAAGAGGCAACATTTTTGCACGAAAATTGTATATTTGTAAAATTCAGAGATAAAAAGCATCGAAATATACAACTATAACCCACTATTTTAGTTAAAACAATCTATTAAAAAGGAAATATGTTGGCAAAAAAGGTTATTTATTTTACTGTTTTATTATTATTCCTATCCATCAAATTATCAAATGTTTATAGCTGCACAAACGTATTAGTAACAAAAGGAGCTTCCACAGATGGATCTACAATTATCTCCTATGCAGCTGATTCTCATGACTTATTTGGAGAATTATATCACTGGCCAGCTCAAAAATATCCTGAAGGAACAGAATTATCTATTTATGAGTGGGATAGTGGAAAGTATTTAGGAAAAATACCACAAGTATCAGAAACTTATAATGTAGTTGGTAATATGAACGAACATCAACTCTCAATTGCAGAGACAACATTTGGTGGTCGTCCTGAATTACAAGATACTACAGGAATATTAGATTATGGCAGTTTGATGTATATCGCACTTCAGAGAGCAAAAAATGCACGTGAAGCAATACATATAATGGTTACATTAACAGATAAATACGGCTATTATAGTGGTGGAGAATCATTCTCAATAGCCGACCCTGAAGAAGTTTGGATTATGGAGATGATTGGCAAAGGAAAATGGGACAAAGGTGCCGTGTGGGTTGCAGTCAAAATACCCGATGGATACGTTTCTGCACACGCCAATCAAGCTAGAATTACAACATTCGACCTTTCAGATAGAGATAATGTTATGTATTCCCACGATGTAATTTCATTTGCACGTGAAATGGGATATTTTACAGGAAAAAATAAAGAATTTAGTTTTGCTGATGCTTATGCACCATTAGATTATGAAGCAGTAAGATTTTGCGAAGCAAGAGTTTGGAGTGCATTTAGAATTATGAACAATGAGATGGATAAATATAGCGATTTTGCTCAAGGAAAATCCACTGAACGTATGCCACTCTTTATAAAACCAGAGAAAAAAGTATCAGTTAGAGATGTTCAAAATATAATGCGTGACCATTTTGAGGGCACACCGCTTGATATGACACAAGATTCTGGAGCAGGACCACACAAATTACCCTACCGTTGGCGTCCTTTGACTTGGTTTGTAGATAGTGTTGAATATATAAACGAGCGAGCAATTGCTACACAGCAAACAGGTTTTTCATTTGTGGCACAGATGAGAGGAAACTATCCAAATCCAATTGGTGGAATACTTTGGTTTGGTGTTGATGATGCAGCAAGTTCTGTTTATATTCCAATGTATGCAGGAATCAATTCTGTACCAGAAAATTTTAAAGAGGGAGTTGGAAATTTACTTCAATTTGATTGGAACAGTGCATTTTGGGTTTTCAATTGGGTATCTAATTTTGCATATACACGATATGATATGATGATTGAAGATATTAAGAAAGTGCAACAAAAAATAGAAGATAAATATGAGATGTTTGGTCCTGCAATTGATGCAGCAGCGCAATCATTATTTAATAAAAACCCACAATTAGCAAGAGAATTTTTAACAGAATATAGTCACAATCAAGCCTCGATAGCTGTTAAAGAGTGGAAAAAGCTTGGCGAGTTTTTAATGGTTAAATATCTTGATGGAAATGTACATCCAGAAAAAGATGGATTATTTTTAAGAAATAAATATGGCAATCCAGCTCCTGCACAATTTCCAGGCTATAGCGATGATTTTTACAGACGAATTGTGGAAGAGACAGGTGATAAATTGAAAATTAAAGAGTATCCTGAAAACTAAATTTGAATAAACAGAAGAAATAGTATTATGAAAATTTCTGACTTGGGAGAATTTGGTTTAATAGAACGCATTGCTCCTCTTTTTAATAACCTAATGACACTTGATATAAAAGGCATTGGTGATGATTGTGCAGTTTTACCAATGGATGATAAATATAATTTAGTTGTTACAACAGATATGCTTATTGAGGGAGTCCATTTTTTAAAAGATAAAATAACTCCTAATGAACTTGGACATAAAGTTTTAGCAGTAAATTTAAGCGACATTGCAGCTATGGGCGCAACACCTATAGCCTCTTTTTTATCATTTGCCCTCCCCGACAATACAGATGTGCAATATATTGATGATTTTATGAGTGGATATCAATCACTTAGTCAAAAATATAACACACCTCTTCTAGGTGGTGATACTGTTAAATCGGATAAAAACTTAGTTTTTAATGTTACACTTATAGGAAAAGTTGAGAAGGAGAAGGTTCGTCTTCGCAATATGGCGAAAGAAGGTGATATTATTGCTGTCACAGACTATTTGGGTGACTCTGCAGCTGGATTAAATGCTATATTAAATGATATAAACACACCAACGGCAGAAAATTTAAAGAAGAAACATACAATGCCTCACCCCCACATTGATGAAGGCTTATGGCTATCAAATCAGCTAGGCGTTAATGCTATGATGGATGTAAGTGATGGATTGGCCTCTGACATAAAACACATTTTGCGAGCATCAAAAAAAAGCGCTAGTATAGAGTTAATGCAGATACCACTTTCAAGTGATTATCTAAATTATATAGAAGAAAACAATCTTAACAAGTATGAATTTTCAACTTCAGGTGGTGAAGATTACTGTTTACTACTAACTATTTCTAAAGATAGATTTGAGGAAATATCTGAAAGTTATCATAATAAATTTAATAAAAGCCTGTTTAATATAGGAGAAGTTTGCAATGGAAAAGGTGAAATTTCCTTTTTTAATAATGGAGATAAAGTAGAAAAGAGTAAAGATGGATTTACTCACTTTTAAGAGATAGTAATTATGATAAAAAAAGTTGCTCACACGTTTTTAATAAAGGTTTTAACTGCGCTTATAAACCTTGTTGTAGCAATTTTAATATCTCAATGGTTAGGTGCAGGTGGAAAAGGTCAACAGAGTCTTTTTGTTGCAACTTTCAGTATTACCACTCTAATAGGTGGCTTATTTGGAATATTACCACTTAGCTATTTAATCCCACGCAAACCAACCATTAACTACTTTATTATAGGTCACCTATGGTCCATATTAGCTTCGTTTATTGTATTTTTTATTTTAAAAAATACATCCATAGTTCAGAATGATTTTATCTATTACATAACCATTTTAACATATTTATCATCTGCAGCCGAAGTAAATTTGTCAATTTATCTAGTTAGGGAAAAAATATTTATTTATAATATCTCTTTCTTTTTACAACCTGCCTCATTAATTAGTTTACTTCTGTTTTTTTATAAGAGTGCAGATACATTTACAATTTACAGTTTTATCTATGCCTATTTCATAAGTTTTTTTATACTTTTTATAGTAAGTCTATCTGGCGCACGAAAATATATCAAAGAAATAAAAAACTTTAATATCTCAACATTGATACTTGATGCACTTTCTATGTTAAGATATGGTTTTTTTAATCAAACATCCCACATTTTTCAGATGGTAGCAACTCGTGGAAGTTTCTATATTTTAGAGAAATTTAGCTCCATTGAAAATGTAGGAATATACTCCAATGCAGTAGCAATTGTTGAGTCTATAAGAATAATTAATCGTAGTCTAGCATTGATTTTCTTTTCAAGGGTAATAAATTCAGAAGACAGCGTGTATAACAACGCTCTTTTTAAAAAATTCTCATTACTATCATTTTGGTTGCAAGTTGCTGGATTAGTCATATTACTTATAATCCCAAATGAAGTTTACACATTCTTATTTGGAAAAGATTTTAGTTCCCTAAAAAGTGTAATTGTAATGTTAATACCTGGTATGCTATTTTATGGGCAATATATAATTACAAATCACTATTTCTCAGGAGTTGGCAAACATCACATTAATATGTTTTCTAATATTTTGAATATGGCTATTGTCTTGATTTTAAGCTACATATTCATACCAAAATATTCACTATTAGGAGCTGCAATTGCCACAAATATTGCATATCTCTCATTATTTCTATTTCAATATTACTTTATTTCCAAAAAATTCAAAATTTCTATAACTAGTCAAGTCTATGACAAAAAAATATTCACAGAATATATTTCTAAACTAAAGCTTTATATTAATAGAAATAATTAAGCAATAGCGTCCTTAATTATGTGGATAATAAAATCCTGTTGCCACACATATTGATTAATAATCATTTCATATCTCCTTTTTTATTACTACTTTTAGTATAAAATATATATTTTTTGCAGAAAACATATTTTTTCAACTAATAGTCAATCTATTTGTTATAGTTTTAATAAAACACTTGATTTATGCATAAAGACAGACGATATTCGGCATTAATGACTGATTTATACCAAATTACTATGGCTTATGGTTTTTGGAAAAATAATTTACATAATCAGAATGCTGTTTTCCATCTTTTTTTTAGACAAAATCCTTTCAAAGGTGGATATACCATCGCCTCAGGAATTAGCGAAGCAATAAAATTTATACAATCATATAAATTCACAACCGAAGAGTTAGAATATTTAAAATCTTTAAAAGGAAACAATGCAGGACCTTTATTTGAAGATGGATTTTTAGAATATCTGTCAGAATTTGAGTTTACTTGTGACATTGATTCAGTAAAAGAAGGTACTATACTCTTTCCTCACGAACCAATACTTCGTGTAAAAGGGCCAATCGCTCAGTGTCAACTTGTTGAATCTGTACTTTTAGCAATAATAAATTTTCACTCATTAGTCTCTACCAAGGCAGCACGCATTTGCAGGGCTGCAGGTGATGATCCTGTTATAGAATTTGGTCTTAGACGTGCACAGGGACTTGATGGAGCTTTATCTGCAGCAAGAGCATCTTTTATTGGAGGTGTTAAAGGAACATCAAATGTATATGCAGCAAAAGAGTTAGGCATTCCTGCATTGGGTACTCACGCACACAGTTGGGTTCAAGCTTTTGATGAAGAGTATGAAGCTTTTAAAACATTTGCTCAAGCTATGCCAAACAACACTATTTTATTAGTAGATACCTACGACACAGAAATGGGAATAGAGTATGCAATTGAAGTAGCCAAAGAGATAAAAAAAGAATATGGAGTTGAAATACACGGCATTAGGTTAGATTCTGGGGATTTAGCCTACTTTAGCCAACTGGCACGAACACGCTTTGACGAAGAAGGTGTTGGTTTTATGAAAATCGTTGCAACTAACGACTTAGATGAGCATTTAATCACAAGTCTTAAACTTCAAGAAGCAGCAATTGATATATGGGGAGTTGGAACAAAACTCGTTACAGCTCACGACCAACCTGCATTAGGTGGAGTTTACAAATTGTCTGCAATGGAAAATGAAGATGGTACTTGGGATGATAGAATAAAACTTTCGGAGCAGACAATAAAAATCAATATTCCTGGACTTTTGCAAGTCAAAAGATTTTATAAGAATGGGGTT
>CAZHHH010000094.1:5311-11370 GCA_964532085.1 uncultured Marinilabiliaceae bacterium | reverse complement strand
AATGTTGTTGAGGAAGAGAGCTTAACAAGATTTGATAATAAAGGCAAGAAGCGTAGAAGAAATAAACGATATAATAGGAGAAGAAATGATAATAGAAAGAATTTTAAGAAAAAATAAAATATTTTTATTCTTTATAATATCACTTTTACTAACAATTACCTCTTGTAATGAGGTAATTGTTTTTGAGCAAAAAATAAATTTTGATAATAATCAATGGCATAAAGATTCTCTTATTGTTTTTACTCCTGAGATAGTTGATACTACAAAAAATTACTCTTTTGGTGTTACTGTACAGCACGGTAAGCATTATGAATACAGTAATTTGTGGCTTTTTATTTTGATGGCAAATGAAAATAATAGTCAAATAAAAGATACTGTAGAGATGTTTGTGGCAGAGCCAGATGGAAAGTGGATTGGTAAAAAGCGAGGTAATAATTTTAGTGTAACCGCATTTTATAAGTATAATGTAAAACTAGCGGAGCCTAGTAATTTAAGTTTTTCTTTTCAGCAGGGGATGCGGAGTGAGACTTTGAATGATATCAAGTCATTTGAGTTTTGGGTAATTGAAGAGTAATATTTAAAAATTTTATTGGAAGTGGCAAAAAACAAATTGCGAAAATTTGCAGAAATGGATAGCTATCCACACGTTATTCAAGCAAGTTTTGAAGAGGTTTTCAGGAATGACTATAAATTAAAAGGAAAGTGGAGTAGCGATTTTTTTAATAATGACAATCCTATAGTTCTTGAATTAGGTTGTGGAAAAGGTGAATATACAGTTGGCTTAGCTCAAAAATATCCAAACAAAAATTTTATAGGAATGGATATTAAAGGCTTTAGAATGCATACTGGTGCCACAGAATCTCTCAATTTAGGATTGAAAAATGTAGCTTTTATCCGATCTCAAGTTGAATTTATTGACTCTTTTTTTGCCAAAGATGAGGTTTCTGAAATATGGCTCACATTTCCCGATCCACAGATGAATCGTGCAAGAAGAAGACTTTCTGGTACTCGCCATCTAAATCAATATGCCGAAGTTCTTAAAAAGGATGGATTAATTCACTTAAAAACCGATAGTAATTTCCTATACACTTACACTAGAGAGTTGGCACTGCATAATAAGCTGGAGATAGTTTCAGACTTTGATGATTTATATAATAGTAATTTTGTTGATGACATTCTGTCCATAAAAACTTATTATGAATCAAGATTTTTAGAGCATAATATTCCTATAAAATATTTCAGTTTCTACTTAAATGGACGCAATGATTTGACTGAGCCGGAGGTGGATATACCTCTGGATGAATATAGAAATACAGGAATGAGAGTAAGATTTGGCAATGAAGAGTAGCAATGAAAATCTGACATTTTTTCAACAAGTTTATGAGGTTGTACGGTTGATTCCCTCTGGACGTGTAACTTCTTATGGAGCTATTGCACGGGCTATTGGTTCGCCAGGTGCAGCTCGTATGGTTGGTTGGGCTCTTAATGGTTCTACAAAAATGGATCCTGACATTCCTGCCCATCGAGTTGTGAATCGCAATGGGTTGTTAACAGGAAGTAAACATTTTGGCAACAACGATGCAATGAGTGAGTTGTTGAAAAACGAGGGTGTGGTTGTAGAAAACAATAAAATTGTGAATTTCCAAGAGCTCTTTTGGAATCCTATTGATGAACTCTCCTTTTAACAAAAATATTGTTATACAGCAATTTAATTTGTTATTAAATTTGTAATTCAGTAATTTTGCCTTAATTTTAAAAAGTCTAAATAAAAATTACATATGAGTTACTATCCAAATTTAATTATAGATGCTCTTCGTACTGTAATCCATCCAGAAAAAGGTAAAGATATTGTTACCTTAGGTATGGTTGAAGATGATATACGCATTGAGGGGAAGAAAGTAAGTTTTTCACTACTATTTGATCGAGCAACAGACCCAATGGTTAAGCCAATTAGGCGTGCTGTTGTTCACGCTTTAAAAAAGCACGTTGGTGAAGATATTGATGTTGAAGATTCTATTTACGTAAAGGTAAAGAAGCGTGTGGTAAAAGAGCCAGAACCAGTTTTGCCAGGTGTTAAAAATATTATTGCAGTTGCTTCTGGTAAGGGTGGTGTTGGAAAATCTACTGTTGCTAGTAATTTAGCTGTAGCATTAGCTCAGAAAGGTTATAAAGTTGGACTTTTAGATGCGGATATCTTTGGTCCTTCAGTTCCAAAGATGTTTGATACAGAGGAATCACGCCCTATGCTTGAAAAGGTTGGCAATCGTGATATGATTGTACCTATTGAGAAGTATGGTGTAAAAATGTTAAGTATCGGTTATTTTGTTGACCCAGATGATGCTTTAGTTTGGCGTGGTGCAATGGCAACTGGTGCTTTAAAGCAACTAATTTCTGACGGACTTTGGGGTGAATTAGATTATCTTCTTTTAGATATGCCTCCAGGCACAAGCGATATTCATTTAACTTTGGTTCAGACATTGGCTGTTACGGGTGCTGTAATCGTAAGTACTCCGCAAGATGTAGCTTTGGCTGATGCGGTTAAAGGTATATCAATGTTCCAAGGTGAACAGATTAACGTTCCAGTTTTAGGTTTGGTGGAAAATATGGCTTGGTTTACACCTGCAGAATTACCAGAGAATAAATATTATATTTTTGGTAAAGATGGCTGTAAGAATCTTGCAGAATCGATGAATGTACCTCTTTTAGCTCAAATTCCAATTGTTCAGAGTATTAGAGAGGGTGGTGATGCTGGTGCTCCATCTGCACTAAATGAAGATAGCGTGACAGGTATTGCATTTGCAGAGTTGGCAGATAAAGTTGTAGAAGCTATTGACAATCGAAATGCAAGTTTACCAGAAACCAAAATTGTAGAAGTAACTCGTAAATAATTTAACGGACTATTTTATGGGAAATAAAACTATTTTAGAGCGGGTTCAAGATGCACTTGAAGAGATAAGACCATATCTGCAGGCAGATGGCGGTGATATCTCTATAGTGGAAATTACCGACGATAATATTGTAAAAGTGCAGTTAATGGGTGCTTGTGATGGATGCCCAATGAGCGCTCAAACTATGAAAAACGGCGTAGAGTTAGTTATAAAAACTAAAGTTCCTGAAATAAAGGAAGTTGTAGCCATTTAAAAAAAATATAAAGGTATTTTATCAAAAAGCTGATAATAACAAGCCGATGTCATTGTATGGGAGTGAAAATCTCTCTCCGATTTCTCGGTTTGTTAGAATGCCTTTGTAAATATATGTCCCATTGGCAATTGTTCTGTTCTGTTTGATTAGTGAATGTATATCAACGTGTTCACCAAGTTCTAACAAGATTGGGGTAAAAATATTACTAAGAGCTATTGATGCAGTCTTAGAAACTCTAGAAGATAAATTTAATGTGGCACATTGAATTACTCCATACTCATCAATAAATGGCTCATTGGAAAAATAATCACTCTTCTCTGTTTCAAAACAACCAACTTCTCCAACGCTTAAATCAACAATTACAGCACCACGTTTCATCTTTGAAATCTGTTCTTTTGTAATAAAAACTTTTCCGGAATCAACAGCTCTTAAGCTTGCAATTACTGCATCAGCTGTTTGTAATGCCTTATTTAAAGATTGTGGGTGCAACATTGAGGTGTATAGTCGTTGACCAACATTTTTTTCAATATCTCGAAGTCTTTTATAAGAGTTATCAAACACTTTGACTTGACAACCTAAGCCTAATGCGGCTCTTGTGGCAAATTCTCCAGCTGTGTTTGCACCAATTATTACAACACTTGATGGGGGAACACCAGTTATTCCACCTAATAAAACTCCTTTTCCACCGTTTGATTTATTTAAATATTCAGAGGCTAATAACACAGAAGTATATCCCTCTATTTCGCTAATAGTGCGTATTACAGGATATTCATTTAAGTCATTTTTTAAAAATTCAAAGCCCAATGCGTTTATTCTTCTACTTGCTAATTTTAGAAAAGAATTATTATCCTGATGAGATATATAAAAGAAAGACATTAATAGCTGTCCTTGATTTAAAAGGTCTATTTCTGATAGAGTAGGGGGTGTTATTTTTAAAATAACTTCACTCTGTTTATATACTTCTTCCTTTGAGTCTACTATTATTGCACCTGCTTCAGAAAATTCATTGTCAAAATAATTTGCTCCGTCACCAGCACCTTTTTCTATTATAACTTTATGCCCATTTGTAGATAAAATCTCAACACCTTGCGGTGTAAGAGCTATTCTGTTTTCTTTGCTCTTGTCTTCGGCAGGTAAGCCAATGGTGATAGAGTGGCGCTGTCTCTTTGTTTCAAGCACCTCTTCTTGGGTTAAATATTGAGATTGACGAAATGTAAAAAAAGATGTTGACTTTTCCATTTACAATAACTTTATAATAAGTAGATTAAAGAATTGTTGTTCTAAATACACATAGACTTTTAATAAATGTCTAACAAAATACAAAAAAATATCGTTTGAATAACAAAAAGTTGCTACTCTTTAATTAAAATTTTTCGTTTTTCTAATTCTATCTCTTCTATAAGGATATTTATTCTCTCATCAGGAATAAGCTCTTCAGCTTTAGTTGGCCATTCAATTAAGCAAGGATATTTGCTGTCTAAATAGTCGTCAAAGCCAATGTCTGAAAGCTCTTGACTATCTTCTATTCTGTATAAATCAAAATGGTAAACAGGGTTTCTGTTTTTGTCAGAATATTCATTAACAATAGCAAATGTTGGACTATTTATATAATCTTCTACGCCCATCAGTTCTCCAATAACTTTTATAAAAGTTGTTTTGCCAACGCCCATTTCGCCATAAAAAGCTACAATTGGCTTTTCAGAAAGTCTATCTATTATATATTTTGCAGGCTTTTTGAGTTCTTCTATCGATTCTATAATAAATTCTTTCATATCAATATCTCATTATTTTGGTTCTAAAATAGCTAATGGTATTAGCACCTCTTCCATAGAGACGCCGCCGTGTTGGAATGTGTCTCTATAATAATTTGCGTAGTAATTGAAATTATTTGGATATGCTAAAAAATCATCGCCAGTTGCAAATATATATGTTGAAGAGATATTTATTTTAGGGAGAAATGCCTCGTCAGGATTTCTTATTTCAAAAACTTGCTTTTTGTCATAAGCTAAATTTCTACCTTGCTTATATCTTAAATTTGTATTTGTATTTTTATCGCCCACAACTTTTATTGGATTCTGAACTCTAATAGTTCCGTGATCTGTTGTGATTACTACAGTAAATTTCTCTTCAGCAAAGCGTTTTAACAATTCAAAAAGTGGCGAGTGGATAAACCACGTATGCGTTAATGAACGGTAAGAAGCTTCATCAGAAATTATCTCTTTTAGAACTTTAGATTCAGTGCGTGCGTGAGAAATCATATCAACAAAATTGACAACAAGAGCAACTAAATCATTGTTTTTTATTTGAGAGAAATTATCAATTATTTTGTTGCCATTTTCATTGTTATTTATTTTATCATAAAATATTTTTGCCTCTTTTCTGTTTCTTTCAAAATAATCATTTAAAAGTTCTCCTTCAAACTGATTTTTATTCCCCTCTTCATCATCATTTAACCACCATTGAGGTCTTATTTTATTAATGTTTGATGGCAAAAGACCAGAAAAAATTGAGTTTCTTGCATATTGTGTGGCGGTTGGTAAAATACTGCAATATAGCTCATCAGATTTCACAGAAAAGTGTGGTAATAGCTCTTTTTTAATGGTCTCCCATTGGTCATATCTGAAATTATCTATAACTATAAAAGCTACTTTTTTATTGTCATTTAAAAGTGGCGTAACCCTATCTCTGAGTACTTTGTGAGATAATAGAGGTGCTTCATCCTCAATGTTTAGCCAATCTAGGTAGCTATCTTTTATAAATTTAGTGAATAGATTATTAGCATCATTTTTCTGCATCAAAAGAATTTCATTCATCGAGCTGTCGGCTTGTTGAAGTTCTATCTCCCAAAAAACAAGCTGTTTGTAGATAGAAAACCACTCTTCAATTGAAAGGTGATTATTAAGTTGCATCCCAATTTT
>CAZHHH010000094.1:0-5211 GCA_964532085.1 uncultured Marinilabiliaceae bacterium | reverse complement strand
AGATAGAAAACCACTCTTCAATTGAAAGGTGATTATTAAGTTGCATCCCAATTTTAGAAAATGCAGCTTGGTAATCAGTTGTGGTTTTTTTACTAATTAATGTCTGCCTTTTTAGAGCTTTTTTTATGGATAGATATATCTGATTTGGCAAAACTGGTTTAATTAAATAGTCCTCTATTTTGCTTCCAATTGCTTGGTCCATAAGTGACTCTTCTTCACTTTTGGTAATCATTATAATAGGTAAATTTGGATGCGATTCCTTAATAATCATCAAAGTATCTAATCCGCTTAAACCAGGCATATTTTCATCTAAAAAAACCAAATTATAGTTGTTGGTTTTTATCATATCAATGGCATCTCTACCATTTGTAGATGTGTCTATTTCGTAGCCTTTCTCTTCCAGAAAAAATATGTGTGATTTTAGATGTTCTATCTCATCATCAACCCACAATAATTTATATGTTATGTTTGTCATTTTGTTTGATTTATTATTGAGTTGATTTTAGCCAATCCATATATTTACTTGTATTTCCTTCTTCTTTAATCGCTTCTAAATTTTCATTATTTAAGGGAAAAATATTTATGGATTTTCCATTTAGTTGATTGTTCCAATATTGATTGTTTTTTAATCTAGAAATAAAGTCTGTAGCCATTTTCTCAGATGTAAAACCCTCAACATAGAGTATTGTTTTATTATCTAAATTAGTTTGTTTAAAGCTTGCATTCACTCTTGCAGAACGTGATGCTTCGCTTCTTAAGTATGTCGTTATTCTTTGAATATTAACATTTTTATCAATCTCTAATCCAATATTTTTCAAATCATTACTAGAATAATTTGTGTCAGAGACAGATTTACTTTCACTGTTTAACAATTCATATTTTAAATCTATTGTAACACTACTTTGTGAACCTAAATATTTTTCAGCAAAGAATTTTTCATACTCCTCAAAAATTTCAAGAGTGGCAAATTTTGCATTATTCTCTTTTGTTCCACCCAATAGGTGAATTTTTTCGATATTATCAACTCTAAACAGCTCAATATTAGATCTAATTCCATAGTAATAATCCATTAGTTCGGTAGAGTTGTTAAATGGTCCTACTGTTATGATTCTATGATTTTCATTTGTTATTTTAGAGAAAGCAATATCATAAGTTGCAATGCTAAATCTGTTAAAGTTGTAATCTGCAATATTAAAAATAAGTTGATTTGAATTTGTCTCAATATTGAAAATCATCCATAGATATTGCTCATCATCAGGTGCAAATGTGAAAAGTTCTTTTATAGAACTACCTCCGTCAACTTGCAAGCTGTCTGATTCAGTCGAATGTACAATTTGTTGATGAATATCTGCACTTGGTTTATGACCCTTCTCAAACATTTTTAGCCATTTTGAAGCTAAGTTACCTTCTTTTGTATTCTTGAAATTTGTTGCTAAAACAGTTAAATGCTGTTCAAATCCACCTGCATTTCCAGTTTTTCCTTCAGCCATAGCCTTTATAAGATGCGACTTTCGAATTAGTGAACTATCTTGCGAATAAGATATAATATTTGAAGCAAGATTTTTTGTGTTGTTGAAATTATTTCCTTTGTATGAGTTATATGCCTCTTCATATTTTTGATTCATCTCTTGAATAAAAGCAAGTTGTTTTTCAACAAAGTCAGGGTCGTTTGTGTATGCAGCATATTGTGAATCTGGATATTTGTTATTTAATTCAGCTTTCATCCTGTTGCTACATATGGTGTTATTTAGTTTTATACAGCATATATAATTCCAAAATAAAACCTCTTTATATAAATGATGTTCAGGTGTTTCACGAATAAATTCGTCAAAGTGAGATTTTGCCTCATTGTAAAACTTAAAATGTTGCATTAATGTTATTCCCGACTTAAAAAGTGCTTCGGATTTTTCGTTTTTAGATTTTTCTAATTTTTCGGGTGTTGTTGGAATATTAGCCAACAGAGTCTCCTTGTCTGAAATGTTGGATGGCTCAGTTGGTGCGTCATCCATAGTAGGTTTTGGAGCACCGTCAGAACCAATGATTTCAGGGTGACTGGGTTGAGATGGCATATTATCCATTGACATAATTTCTTGAGTCGATTGGTCAGACCTACGCCAGTTGTCTTTCAACGCTCTGCGTCCCCAACGTTTTTCAAACTCCATTTTTCCCATACTAACTGTTGCGGGATTGTAGAAATACCATTTTGCTGCATCTCCTCGTCCAGATTGCTGTTGCTGTCCGCTCATTGGTTGATTCTGAAATAGAAAAGAGTCATTAAAATCATCATAACCACCTGCATCAAGTTTTAACGAACGATTTAATTCAGCCAATCGTTCGCGCTCAATTATGTTATCAACAAAAGCATCTCTCTCATCTGCAGAAAGTGAAGCTATCCATTGTAGACTATCTTGTTCATTGATTATTTCAAGCTCTTTGCTAAGCGGTTTTAGACCCTCCCATCTATATTTACTGACTTCGTCAACTAAAGACAAATCTTTTGATTGAGTAATTGTGCTATCATAATATGCAAATGATGGAATATAATTTTTTTCATCAAAATAGAGTGCACCCAATAGATGATAACTTTTTAATTTTATAGGCTCATTATTTGTATTGTATCCCAATGATAGCTTGAGGTTTAATAGGGTGTTAGCGGTATCTTTATCTTGTGAGTATAAAGTTGCTATTGCATAATAGAGTTGGTCTCTATACTCTTCATTTTTATATTGGTTTACTTGTTTAATTAGCTCAGCTCTGGCGCGTTCTGAGTTGTTTGTAGCTGCCGCAATGGATATAGCATAATTAATAGTTGCATTTAGATGAGTTTCATAATCAGGATTTAATCTCACCACTTTTCTGAAAGACTCTGCTGCTAAATAGGGTTGATTTGTGATTTGATAAAGTTGACCTAATACATAATTTCGTCGTACTTTATGCCATCTCTTAGAAGCCTCCTCAGCGGCAGATTTAACAAATGGTATAGCGGTTTTATATTGTTGAGTTCTAATTAAATATTCACCATAAGTTGCAGAGAAATCACCATATAATTTTAGTGGAATATTCTCCATAGAGTTATATTTATCAAGAACAATTTTAGCATTCTCATAATCGCCCATTTCAATTCTTGTTTGAGCCGTTAAAAGTAGAATTTCAAATTGTACTTGTTCCTCTGGAAACTCCCTAAATGCATAGTCTAAAACAGAAAGAGCATCTATAAAGTTATGATTGTAAAGATGTGCCTTGGCTATTAGCGTATATGCATTTTTAACAACGGGGTTAAATTCTCTCTTATTGATAAGTTTATTGTATCGTGGCGAACCTCTTTTAGGCATTTTATTAGGACGCTCTGAGATAGATTTTTTCTGAATAACCTTTAAACCTTTTTCAATAGCACGTTCTGATTCTGCAGAAACCATATTTGCCTGTTCTTCGCCAGAATATGGAAAAAGAGGCAAGATTTCAATAAAATTATCTGTTCTGTTTTTTTGCAACTTGTTTTTTGCCTGTTTAATACTTTGTTCACCATTAAACAGCGTGTTGTACTTCGCAGTCATTGCATTATAGCTGCGAGATGTCCAAGTGTTTTTTTGTGTTGAACACGAATTTAATATGAAAACAGAAAAAAACAGAATTATATATATATATGTTTTTGTCATTTTATTTTTATAGCACGTTACTTTATTTATAAACAGATATTTTACAAAAATATTTTATAACATCTGCAAAAATGGGAAAAGAGAATAATTATTTAATAGTTTTAAGGTCTGTTTTATTTTTTAACTGATAAAAATAGTAAATAAAGAGATAATTACTGGTTAAACTAAGAAGATTATAATGGACAAGAGTATTACACAATCAGCGAGAATTACAGTAGTGGATGCATTACGAGGCTTTGCATTGGTTACGATTTTGGTATTGCATAATATTGAAATATTTGAGATACACGGTTTTCAACAATCACTACCTGCGTGGATGATTGCTATTGATAAAGTAATTTGGGATACTTTTTTCTTTATTTTCGGTGGAAAATCGTATGCAATTTTTGCTCTCCTTTTTGGACTGACTTTTTATATTCAATCTCATAATCAAGAGAAACGAGGCAAAGATTTCCGATTGAGATTTATGTGGCGAATGGTGTTGCTGATAGGATTTGGATTTATAAATACTCTTTTTTATCAAGGCGAAATATTGGTGATGTATGCAATTATCGGATTTTTTATAATTCCATTCAACAAGTTGAGTGATAAATCTATCTTCATCTGGGCACTTATTTTCTTGCTGCAACCAATTATGTTGATAAAAATCATTTATTCTTCAATAAATCCAGATGCTTTCTCATTAGTTCCTGCATATATTCCATATTATATGAAAGTTGGTTCAGTTTTAACAGAAGGGACAATGCTCGAAGCAATGAAAAGTAACGTAACAAACGGAAGAATAGCTTCACTTTTATGGCTTTGGATTAATGGTCGTTTTGAGCAAACTTTAGGGCTGTTTTTGTTAGGCTTTCTTGCTGGACGAAGAAAAATATTTTTCAATACGGAAGAAAATATCAAATTCTGGAAAAGAGTTTTGCTTTTTGGTGTGATATTCTTTTTCCCTTTCTATATTTTAAAATATGGAGCTTCATCTACAGGAAGAGAGAATTTTATAGTTAATATGTCCACATCAATTTATGGTTTGTGGGCAAATTTAGCGATGATGTCTGTTATGGTTTCAGGATTTATTTTGCTCTTTTATAACAGGAGATTTCAGCCTGCATTAGATAGATTTTCTCCAATCGGCAAAATGAGTTTAACCAACTATATTTTACAATCTATAGTTGGTGCAACGTTATATTATGGATATGGTTTTGGACTTTATAGATTTGTAGGTCCATCAGTAGCATTGCTGTTGGGTATTGTACTCTCAATAGCAATGTGGGCATTTAGCAATTATTGGATGAACAGACATCGCCGTGGAATTTGTGAAAGTTTGTGGCATAAATTAACTTGGGTTGGGAGTGGGGAGAAGTGAGATGTTTTATGTTAAAATTATAAGAAAATGACTTACTAGTAGTTCTTTTTTGCAGAGCATAATCCAGATAACAATCGACAGCAAATAATTGGCAAAAATATTTTTTATTGCCGAATTATAGTAAAAAAGCTGTCTTTGCAAGACAGCTTTTTATCAGTTATGATATTTGATTTTGATAATCTTCTGCTGAAAGTA
>CAZHHH010000093.1:0-11546 GCA_964532085.1 uncultured Marinilabiliaceae bacterium | reverse complement strand
AATAGCTTTAATTGGCAGCACTGGTACAATAGGTGTTGAACTTATAAATTTACTATCTGCATCAGAGGTTGATACTATCTCTTTTTATAGAGACGAGTCTAAAGTGCGCAATCTTCCATTTATTAAATGGGTAAAGGTAGATTTAAATAATTTAGAAGAGTTATCCTCTAATTTGCAAGGAGTGAAATCTCTGTTTTTACTTACTGGAAACAATCCAGGATTTAGTAAAGCTCAAATACATGTTGTTAAAACAGCCGAAAATAGTGGTGTTAGTCATATTGTGAAGCTGTCAGCGTTGGGTGCTTCTCCACGCTCAAAATCACCATTATTATTGGAACATTGGGAAGTTGAACAAGCCATTGAGGAGAGTGATTTATCATGGACATTTTTACGACCTCATATGTTTATGCAAAATTGGATAACAGATATTGCAGGCACTATAAAGGAGGAGGGGAAAATATATTCTGCAGTTGGTGATGGTAAAGTACCATCTATCGATACAAGAGATATTTCTGCAGTAGCAAAAGAAATTTTATTGAATGCCGAAAAGCATAACGGTAAAAAATATGTTTTAACTGGCGGAAAAGCTGTGGGCTATGATGAGTTGGCAGAGGCATTATCTCAAGCTACTAATAAGCAAATAGTCTATAATCCGCTCTCTATGGATGAAATGCGTGCACGTATGGAGAAGCAAGGATTAAGCAAAAAATTGATTGATTCTTTGTTGGCACTTTCTGCATATCAGAAGGCAGGTGGTGCAACTGAAAGGGTATCTGATGATGTGAAAAATATTTTAAATAGGGAACCAAAAACTGTTTATGATTTTGCAGAAGATTATAAAAAATATTTTTCATAAAATATTTAATAGAAATGAGTACAGATAATATTCCATTGCCTTCTACAGCGCTAAAGCCAGAAGATATCCCAAGATTATTTGTAGAGTATTGGAACCTTAGAAGAGCTGATTATTTGTCACAATTATTTGAACAAGATGCTGATTTTATTAATGTTGTAGGGTTGTGGTGGGAGAATCGGGATGATATATTTAAGGCGCATGATTATGGATTAAAAGTTATTTTTAATAACTCTGATTTATCGATAATTCGTCTTAAAACTAAAATGCTAGCTGATGATTTAGCTATTGTTTATGCTAAGTTGAAAATAGTTGGGCAGACTACCGTTAAAGAAGTTGAAGCAGGTACACGTCGTACAATTATTACTTTCGTAGTGAGGAGAAGTGGGCAAGGAGTTTGGTCTGCTATTTCGGGGCAGAATGTTGATATTGTTGGTGGCGTGGAAACTAATATAAGGCGTGAAGATGGAAGCCTGAGTTCAATTGATTATAGATAGTTAAAGATAGTTTGTAAAAAAAGCTGTTCTAAAATAAATTAGAACAGCTTTTTTTGATATTTATATCTCGAACCTACTAATATTAGTTGTAGGCCAGTTTATCAGTTCCTCTTGCTGAGTAGCTAATTTTTAGAGCATGTGCCTCTCTAAGGGCTTGTTTAATATCAGTAATAATTCCCATTGGGCAGTCACTATCTGCTTTGATAGATACTTGCATTAATGGTCTATCACCTTCTTTCATTAACTCCCTCTCTTGCACAATGTAGCTTTGAATATCACCTACTGTTGCAAATTGGTCATTAAGCTGTACTCGAGGTTCTGTACCATATTTAGATTGGAATTGTCTCATTGGTTTACCAACATAAACATAAGTAACCAATGATTTCTTCTCTAATTTAGTGACCTCAGTTGCTTCTGGAGAACGTATTGCTACTCTTAATTCAACCTCTCTCATAGTTGTTGTCGTCATAAAGAAGAACAACAACATAAAAATAATATCTGGTAGAGACGATGTACTAATTGCAGGTGTACCTTTGCCTTTTTCTTTTTTAAATTTTGACATATTACCTTCCTCCTCCTACGTTACGTGGTTCTGCCTCAGATATTTTTTGAGGATAAATCATCCTGATAGCTTTTTGTCTATCATCATCTAAGTCCTTGAAACTCATATTAAATTCTCTTCTTGATATATCTTCTCGAAGCTCATTATATGCAGCTTGCAATTCGTTTTGAACAGCTAGATACATTTGATATTGAGTTCCTCGGTCATTTTGTAATGAAATAACCGCTCTCGTAGTAACTGGTATTACCCCAAAAAATGGTACTTCTATCTCTTCCTTTTCAGGAAGATTTACGCTGTTGGTTGGATTTGCAATAAATTCTTTTGCAGCTTCCCTTAATTCACTTAATGCCATTGGTTTTTTCTCAACTAAAAGTTGATTATTAGCATTAATTAAGACCTCAAATACGTTACGCTCTCTAATTGGAGGGGGCGCATCTTCTTGTGGAGGTAGTGGAGGTGGCATTGTTCTTGCCAATCCTGTATCTACGTCCATAGTTGTGGTCATAAGGAAAAATATAAGCAATAAGAATGCAATGTCAGCCATTGAACCAGCATTAATTTCCGGTATTTCTCTTCTTGCCATAAAACTCTTAACTTTTTAATATTATTAAGTATTGTATACTTACTAATTTATTTGTCAACTAATATCTTTTTTTAATGCTTTTGCTATTTCTGTTACGATTATTGAAACTAATAACACACCAACTAAAATATAAGTTGAAAATAATAGCATATCTGACATCACCAACATAGATGGTACGTTATCCGCACCTTCATACCCTGGAAGCACTAGTGGAGTAGCATCAGCTAAGCTATATGAAATAATAACGATTACAGCTAATATTCCTATACTCATCAGTGTTCTCAAGGCATTTTGAGGACGCAAAATCAAAGAGACCGCCTCAAAAACTATTGTTATCGCAGTAGCAGCAAACAATAAGAAAATAGCCCAATTTATAAAAGGATCAGTATATATTGGCGTTGGGTAAGCAGCTCCTTCAACTTCGCCACCAAAGTAAAATACTAAAGCAAACGCTGCTGAAGCCACAAACAATGCTATTAAAAAATAATTTAAAATTTTTGATAACTTGGTCATATTCTTTTATTTTTGAACAATGTATTTAACTAATATATCCATTAGTGATATTGATGCATCTTCCATTGTATTAACTATGCCGTCAATTTTTGATACAATGTAGTTATAGAACATTTGTAGGATAATTGCAACAATTAGACCACCAACAGTAGTAATAAGAGCTACTTTAATACCACCAGCAACCGCTGTAGCAGAAATCTCACCCATTGCTTGAATATTATCAAATGCCTCAATCATACCGATTACTGTTCCTAAGAAACCAAGCATCGGAGCAACTGCGATAAATAATGAAATCCAAGTTAATCCTTTCTCTAAAAGACCCATTTGAACAGAACCGTATGAAATAACAGATTTTTCTGCAACTTCAATACCTTCATCAATGCGGTCTAATCCTTGATAGAATATTGATGCAACTGGACCACGAGTTGAACGGCAAACTTCTTTTGCTGCTTCGATGCCACCTTCGCTAAGTGCATTCTCAACATTCTGTAATAACTTCTTTGTGTTAGTAGATGCAAGATGCAAGTAGATAATCCTTTCAATTGACAATGCTAAACCAAAAATTAATGAAAGTAAAACTAAACTCATAAACATAGCTCCACCTTCAATAAACTTTGATTTTAGTTGTTTGTGAATTCCTACTTCTTCAAGAGCAGCTGATTCTTCGTCATAATACTCAGCCTCTGCAACTTCTTCAACATCCTCATCAATTTCTGATTGTTCTACTTGATCTGTCTGATCTTCAGTATCAATATCTTGCGCAATAGCGTAAGATACACCTGCTAAATTTAGCATCCCAAATACTGCTAATAGTGAAAATAGCTTTTTCATAATGTGTTCTTAGTTTGAATTTGTATTGGTTTTTAATTTCTAAATTAATTTATAATAAACAATTATAATGGATTCAACACCCATTAAGATTTTAATATTCAACAAAAATAAATTTATATATATCGAAAAACAAATATTTTAATTTCCTTTTTATTAAACTTAATAAAATAGATCTGTATATTCTAATTTTAAAGATGGTATTACTGTTGATATACAGTTACTTTATCTAGTTTAATTAGGCGATAGTGTTTAATAACAGTTTCAGCATATATATTTGTGCAAATTAATAATAAATTTTAAATTTCTCTTTATTTAAAACGAATATTAAAAATTGTTCTAGTTTGTATAATTTTTTCATTATTAGCTTTTTTCTCTGTAAGGTGTTATTAGATAGCTTTATATTGAGAATTTATCTTTCTCTTTAAAAATTTATCACCTAGATTATTTAAGTAATTTTAGTAATCATTTAAACTTTTTAGTGTGGTAAAAAAGCTCTTTGCAGATTAAATCCATCGAATATTAATAGATAATGTGAAATGCTAAGTGTTGTTTTTACTAAATGCAAAATAATGAATCTATTGCTTAAAGATGTTTTTTGCGTTTCTAGTAGTAGTTTCTACAATTGTAGTTTCATCTACATTGAACACTTCGATAAGTGTTTTGATGATATTATATATATATGTAGGCTCATTTCTTTTTCCTCTGTATGGAACTGGTGCTAAATATGGCGCATCCGTTTCAACAACAATTTTGTCATAGCCTATTGGTTTCATAACCTCTCGTAAGTCGGTGTTTTTAAAGGTAAATACGCCGTTTATTCCAAAGTAGAAATTTGGAAGATTGTTTATATATTCTGCATCCTCTTTTGTGCCAGTGAAACTGTGGAAAATTCCTTTTAATTTTGGGTGGTAGACACTCTCTATAACATCAAATATCTCTTTGAATGCTTCTCTAACGTGTATTACAACTGGTAAGTCATACTCAATTGAAAGTTTAAGCTGCTCTGTAAATACTGTTTTTTGCTCCTCTAAAAATGTTTTATCCCAATAAAGATCCATTCCAATTTCACCAATTGCAACAAAACTTCTTTTTGAAAGCCAACTTTTTATAATCTCTAACTCTTCAATGTAGTTTTCTTTTACAGAGGTTGGGTGTAAGCCCATCATTGGAGTACAAAAGTCTGGGTACTCTTTTTCGAGCTGTAGCATTGGGGCAATGGTTTCGCTGTTGATATTAGGCATATATATATGTTTAACACCGACCGCCTTAGCTCTTTCGAGCATCTCTTGGCGGTCGGTGTCAAATTGTTCTAAATATATGTGCGAATGCGTATCTATCATACAACTCCTTGTGCCATCATTGCTTCTGCAACCTTAACAAATCCTCCGATATTTGCACCTTTTGCATAATTGATTTTACCATCAGCCTCTTCACCAAACCTTACGCAAGTGTCGTGAATGTTTGACATAATTTGCTGAAGTTTTTCATCAACCTCTTCTCTAGTCCAAGAAATACGCATACTATTTTGTGTCATTTCTAATCCGGAAACAGAAACACCACCAGCGTTAACAGCTTTTCCTGGTGCAAAAAGTATATGTTTTTGAGCTAGTTTAGCTGCTTCTGCTGTACAACCCATATTTGAAACTTCTGCTAAAAGCATACAACCATTATCTATAAGTTGTTGAGCATCTTTCTCGTTAAGTTCATTTTGAATTGCACAAGGCATAGCGATATCCACTTTTTGCTCCCACGGTTTTTTTCCAGGGAAGAATTGTGCGCCAAACTCTTCTGCATATGGTTCAACTACGTCATTATTGCTATGACGAAGCATTAACATATAATCAATTTTTTCTCCACTAATTCCTTCTGGGTCATAGATATATCCATCAGGCCCAGAGATGGTAACAACTTTAGCTCCTAGTTCAACTGCTTTAGTAACAGTTCCCCAAGCTACGTTTCCAAATCCTGATACTGCAATGGTTTTACCCTCTATAGATTGGTTTTTACGAGCTAACATCTGCTGGACAAAGTATATAGCACCAAATCCAGTTGCTTCAGGACGTATTAAACTACCACCATATTCGCGACCTTTACCTGTGAATACGCCAGTAAACTGATTAGTAAGTTTTTTATACATTCCAAACATATAGCCAACTTCGCGAGCACCAACACCAATATCACCAGCTGGTACGTCAGTTTCAGCACCAATGTGGCGATAAAGTTCGCTCATAAAAGCTTGGCAGAATCTCATAATCTCGTTGTCTGATTTACCACGAGGCGAGAAGTCTGCTCCACCTTTTCCACCACCCATTGGCAACGAAGTTAGACCATTTTTGAAAGTTTGCTCAAAGCCTAAAAACTTAAAGCTACTTAAAGTAACACTTGCGTGAAAACGAAGACCACCTTTGTATGGACCAATTGCAGAGTTGTATCCAATGCGATAGCCTCTATTTACTTGAACCTCACCATTGTCGTCAACCCAAGGAACACGGAAGATAACAACACGCTCTGGTTCAATCATTCTTTCTAAAATTTTGGCTTTTTGATAGCGTGGGTTTTCTTGATAAAAATCCCAAACAGTCTCGACTACTTCTTGAACAGCTTGCAAAAACTCTTGTTCACCTGGGTTTTTACGAGCAATCTCGTTCATAAAGTCTTGTAACTTACTACTCATAATGATTGTTTTCTTAATTATATAATTCTATTTTATTTATTCTGAAATATTAATCAATCTGTTGTAAGATGATTGATATAATAGGCATTTCCTAACTTGGACTGTAAAGTTAATCTAAATCATTGTTTTAGCAATATATTTTTATATCATATTATGTTTTTTATTAAAAATTAGATACTGATGTGATATTTTTGCAATAGTATACATATTGTTATTTTAAAATAACATTTATTCTTTGAACAAGAAATTAGTATGTTAAAACAATAACAAAAATAGTGTTTGACCGTATAAAAATGTGATTAAATAAAAAGAGATTAACATACAACAAACACTATGATACGTACTAATTCAGTTAAAGTAAAGCTGTTATTGGCTTTTATTTTATTATTGTTTCCATATCAGTTTTTTGGGCAGATAGACTTTACTCTTCAAGAGTTTTCAAGCGTAAATGATGAGGTGTGTGAAGGCACGCCACCTCAGTTTTATATACGTGCATCTATGACTAATGCAAACAGTGACTATATTACTGTTTCAATCAGAAATCTCTATTTAGCACAAACTGAGAATTTTGTAGTTAAAAAAAACGAACGTACTTTAATAGAGTGGCCTAATACAATTGCGTTCAATCAGCAATTTAGAATAATATCACTATCTGCTGAGGGAGAATCAGCTTCTTTTTCAGAAAATTTAACAATAAAAGAAATTGCCAATCCAAATGTGCAAACATTGACAGGTACTGACCAATGTGGCTCTGGAAACACTTTGACCATTGGTCTTGGGAATAGTGAAATAGGGGTGGTTTATGAGCTTTTGCAAAATGGATTGTCAATGAGTCCTGTGCGTACTGTTAATGGTACAGGAAACTCAATGAGTAATGCATTTTCTACTCCTCAAATTGGTACATATACAGTTCGCGCCCAAAGAGGAACTTGTGACCCTGTTATGATGAATGGCACAAAATATCTTCGTGATTTGCCGATACAAATTCCTTTTAAAAATAATTCGCCAGTTTGTAATACAGGCGAAATAGCCTTAGATACTTCACAAGTTGGTGTTACTTATAAGTTATTGAAAGATGGTGCTGATACAGGTTTGGCAATTAATGGTAATGGAGGTGAGATCTCTTTTGGTGATAGAGAGCCCGGGGTTTATACTGTTGAAGCCACTTCGGGTGGTGGATGTTCGGTTTTGATGAATGATAGCAGGACAGTAAATCCTTTACCTACAGCTTACTCGCTATCTCTAAATAAAACTACGTATTGTGAAACTGCTACTAATAGTGGTGTTTCTCTAACGTTGAGTGGTTCAGAAAATGGTACTACATACCGTTTATATAAGACTACAGATACTGTAGATCCTGTAAGCACTTCACTTGGTACGGGTGGTGCGCTTGTGTGGAATAATTTAGATGAAGGTACATATTTAATAATAGCGACTGCAAGTGGCTGTAGTCGTGAAATGGCTAATAGAAGAACAGTAACAAAATTACAGCCACCAACTGCAACAATTTATGCTTCATCTGTTGATAGAAAATGTTTTGGTGCTGTTGCAGATTTTCGTGTTACTGTTGAATTGACAGGTACTGCACCATTTAATTTTAAAGTTGTAAATAATGTAGATGCAACTGTTATAAATGTATCAGGTTATGGGACAACGAGTTGGACTTCAACCTCATTGAGTTTTAATGAGAGTCGAACTTATAGTGTGATAGAAGTGACTGATGGCTCTGGTTGTGATATTGTTGATGGTACAGGTGTAGCTTTTTTCTCAGTTGATCCATTACCAGTAATTCAGTTTTCACCACAAGACCCAGAGTTATGCTACGGTTCTTCAACTGTTATAACTGCTTCGGGTGCAGGTGCTGGTGGTAATTACACTTGGAGTGATGGTTTAGGAAGCGGTGCTTCTGTTACAGTTGCGCCTCCCAATGATGTTACATATCAAGTTACTGCTACAACTGTTCACGGTTGTAAGGATACAAAAACTGTAGATGTAAAAGTAAATCCTTTGCCTGTTTTAGATTTCTCACCTGATGGAAATGATTACAGCGTATGTGTTAATGGTGGCGATGTGGTTTTAACACCTAATACTACTGGTGGAAGTTTTTATACCAATGGTGTTTTGATGGGTTCGTATGATTTTGACCCTGCTGGTTCAGGTGTCGGAAGACATGATGTTACTTATACTTATAAAGATGGTAATGGTTGTGAAAACAGCATAACCAAAGAGATGGTTGTTTTACCTGCACCAGTTGTTAGTATCCCAAATTTAAGAGATAATTATTGTGCTGATGATGCAGATCCGACTGTTATTCGTGGTTATCCACAATCTGCTGGTGGTGTTTTTGATTTTGGAGGATATGCACAAGGTGGAATGTGGCAGGATAATGGAAATGGTACAATGAATTTATCTCCAAATGGAGTTATTACAAATATTGGAGCAGGAACTTATGATATCAAATACACATACACGGATAGTGAGGGATGTACAAGCTCAATTGTAAGAACTACTACTATAAATGATGATTTAGGTGATGCAGTTCGTTTTAGAAATTTACCATCGGTAACTTGTCAGACAGGTGCTGATATTACTTTACAAGCATATTTATTAGACCCACCAAATCAGTTTGATATAAATTCAAATGATGGCTACTTCTCTGGACCTGGTATAACTGACAATGGTGATGGAACAGCAACTTTTTCTCCATCTGTTGCAGGAAATGGATTACACACGATAAGATATGATTATACAGACCCAGTTTCTGGTTGTACAGGCGATTATTCAGAGCAAGTTCAGATTGGAACTACACTAACCATCCACGGTGTAAATCCAATTTTTTGTGTGGATGATGGTCAGCAACAATTTTGGGGTGCTCCACAACACGGAAGTTATGTGGATGGCTGGTTATATCTATATTCTTGGGATGGAATAAATGATTTTTCAAAAGTGTTAGTTGCAGATAAAAAAGCAGCAAGTTCTACAGACCCTTTGCCATTTACACCATCTATAACAGGTAGTTATTTATTAGAATATGCATTTACCGATGCTGGCGGATGTGTAAATATAGTTGAAGAAGAGTTTAGAGTTGAGGCAGATTTAGATGCTTCACTGATTGCGTACAAAACTTTGCCAGCAAATCATACTAACCAATTCTGTATTGATGCTGGTCTGATAACATTAGCTCCTGCACCAGGTGCTTCGCCAGGTGGATATTATTATGGCACTGACCCAGGTTGGAGTATAAAAGGTGGAAATAAATTTGACCCTATTGAGGCTGGTGTTGGTACACATAGAGTTTATAGAAAAATATCAAGTAACTGTGAAGATGTAAAATATATTGATATAGAAATATATGGTACTACGGCTGAGGTTGTTCTTCCAAAATATGAATATTGTATTAATGATGAAACAGGACCATTTGTTGTTGAGGCTAATAATTTAACATTAATAGGTTCGGCTTATAGTGGTGAGGCAACGGCTGAGTTTACTTTTATGGCAGATTCACCTTCACCACTTTATACAGTTAGTGGTGGAGTTAGAACTTATCATACTTCCATAAAAAGAGTTGATGGCGATGCTCCAATTTATTTCGACCCTGCGGTAATTAGACCTAATGCATCAGCTGATTTTGTTACAACCATTAAGATGTTGTATGATAACAGCGCAAAAGAGGGTGGATGTGTTTCATTAATTGATAGTAATCCTATTACAATAAAAATTGTTCCAGATATGAATTTTGGAACATCAGACCCGATGCTATTTTGTGAAAATGATGCACCTCGTGAAATAAAAGGAACATATAGTGGTGGTGGATTTACAGGTGGCGGTAATTTCTCTGGAAGTGGAATTATTAATGGAGCTCCTGATGATGGTATTGCAATGTTTGACCCTTCAATATCGGGTTCGGGCTCTTTCCCAATAACATACACATATACTAATGCAAATGGTTGTGTTTCTGAAAGGACAAAAACATTTGTAGTAAAAGATTCTCCAATTGTTTATGATGTAACTCCAACAGGTGCTGACCCAACTGACGGATATTATTGTGATGGTAGCGCAGGAGTTGTAATTGGAGTTGCTTCAAGTGAGAATAGTGTAGATTATCAATTAATTAAAGATGCAAATATAGCTTCGCCTGTTCAAGTTGTTGCTGGAACGGGAAGTGCTGTATCATTTGCTCCTGTTACTGCGGAGGGTGTTTATACTGTTCAAGCTGTTTGGCCTATGCCTTCAGGTTGTGGTATATTAATGAATGGGTCGGTAACTGTTAAGAAAAGCAAGATTGTTGCAACTTTGTCAAAAACTGATGTAACCTGTTTTGGTGCAGAAGATGGTTCTATAACAATTTCAGCACAAGGTGGAAAAGCAAATTATCAATATCATATTTCTGATGATGGTGGCGCAACATATTCTGACAGTCCGTCAAATACATTTATAGATTTAAGACCACAAACTTATCATATAAAAGTGAGTGATGCAGTTGGTTGCGAGTTAGCCATACCGTTGACGATGACTATTACAGAACCTTCAACTGCATTGGCAATTTCGACAACTTCTAAACCTTCAGGTTGTGATGGTTGTGTTGCTGGCGTTGATTGTGAGGGTGAAGCAACTGTGTCTATATCAGGCGGTTCTCCTTTTGATGCTTCTGTTCAGCCTTCTGGTTATGATATTGAGTGGCGCGATAGTGGTGGTAATCTGTTAGTTGCAGACAATCAAGGAAGAAGAATCAGATTGCAACCTGCAGGCAACTATTTTGTAACTGTTAAAGATGCCAACGGTTGTATAGTGTCAGAAACTGTTGTGATTGATGAGGTTCCTGCAATTTCGTTAAGTGAAGATATTTCCGAACATAAAAATGTTACCTGTTATAGTGGCAATGATGGAGAGTTTACTGTAAATGCATCGGGCGGAGACCCTTCGGCAATTTATCAATTCTCTTTAGATGGCGTTACTTGGGTTGCTGGTGATGTAGGAAATCCAGATGTAAAAACATTTAGCAATAGAGTTGCCGGAACATATTCTGTTTGGGT
>CAZHHH010000092.1:0-11734 GCA_964532085.1 uncultured Marinilabiliaceae bacterium | reverse complement strand
GAAAAATTAAATAACTTCAAACCATTTTACAAACTGTAGTTGCTCGGGTGGATACATTGTAGATTGTCCATTGTTATTGGGGAATATTCAATGCGATGCCCAATATGTAATCACGGTCGCCCACGTAGGGGCGCCCCTACGTGGGCGACCGTGATTATATAATTACTTTTTATAATGATTGGCGATTATCCATATCCCCTTGCCAAAGGTGAGACAACCAAAATGGGGTCTAATGTAATTGACCATTTTTCATTGTTAATTGAAAATTATACATTATTTTCTACTCATTCATTGCCCATTGTCCATTGAAAATTCGGAGATTGCTCTGTGATACCCAACTTTCCTCTTTCCTCTTTCAGTTATCTACTTTTCAATTATTGTAGATTTTTCATTGAAAATTTTAAAACCTATTTGTTTAAAATGTATCTTTTACTTAATTTTATTATCTATGAGTGATAGGTTTTTTATAAAAAGAAAAAAGGATATATTAATTATTTCTTTACCAGCTGTTATATTGCTATTGATTGCAGTTTTTTATGCTAATATCAATGATGTAGTTATATTTCCATTCAAAAATGATTTTTCATATTATACATATACAGATGAGCCAGTGGGTGGTTGCTCTAGAGTTGCTGATATCAATTCAGATTCATTAGTAACTTTAAAATATCAACTTGGAGAAACGTTTTATAGTCCATATATCGGTATAACGGTTTTTAATGAAGTAAATAAATACTTTCCAGTTACAAAACAGAATGAACTTCACATCGAAATAAGAGGTGAAGAGGCTGACAGGGTTGGAATTTCCTTTTTTACGTCAATGGATTCTGTAGGTGAAAAAATGTTTCACTCATATTTAAATATCTCACCTGAATTTATTCTTTATAAAATTTCATTTAATGACTTTAAAAATCCTGAATGGTGGGCAGATAAACATCAATTACCTATTAAAACATTTACATTAGAAGAAAAGAAGAATATATTAAATCTTAATATAGGTTCTGCTTATACACCAAATAAAGTAGAAAATAAATTTATAGAAATCAGGAGTATAAGAATAGTTCGAAATAATAAAAGTCTATATCTAATTCTTATTTCTATTGAAATTGGTATTATTCTTCTCTATTTTTTATATAAAAAACAGAGGAAAAACAAGAAGAAGGTAACAGTTATATATAAGGCCATTGATATTGAAGAGAATAGTAAAGAAGATGTTCTTAATTTTATTACCTATATCAATGAAAATATTTACGATAGTGAATTATCCTTAACAAAGATAGCTGATAAACTTTCAATTTCGCAAAGAGTAATAACTGAAGAAATTCAAAAAAAGTTTGGTTTAAATTTCAATAGTTATATAAATCGGATTAGAATAAATGAGGCGAAGAGATTATTAAAAAGTAGTGATTTGAATATTAGTGAAATAGCTTTTAAAGTTGGTTTTAATAGTCATAGCAATTTTAATCGAGTCTTTAAAAATGAAGAAAATATTAGTCCAACCACATATAGAAACAAAGGTTGATAATTATTTATGAAATATTGATAAATTCTTAAAATGCATTTTTGTAAAGCCTTTCTACATTTTTGTAAAATCATATTTAATATAATTTCATAATATTGGTTTATAAAATACAATACATTAATAATCGATTTTAATTCTATTTATTATGAAAAAAATAGTTGGTTTTTTATTATTACTATTATTAATAGCATCTCAAAGTTGTAATAAAGATGATAATAAAAACAGTTTGTCTGCAACAGAAAAAGAGTTGTTCTTCACTTATGAAGGTGGTAAGAAAGTAGTTTCTATTTCAACGACAGCACCGCTCACTTCAGTTCAATTTGAAAAAGCTGATTGGATTGACATTACAACTAGAGAGGGTGTAGCTAATAATATTTTTGCCACATTTAATGTGACTTCAGAAAGCGATGTAGAGAGAGCTGATACAGTAATTGTATCTGCAGAGAATGCCTCATCAATTTTTATTTCTGTAAAACAAGAAGGAGCTAATTTAGAGTTGTCAGCTTCACTTCAAAACTTAACAATTGATGGTACCTATCGCACTAGACCAATTGTTATAAATTCTACTTCACCATCTTGGGAGTTGAAAACTGATGAAGAGTGGATATTAATTGATAGAAAAAAAGGTGGTGAGGGAAAAACTGATGTTACTTTAAAGTTTTTAGAAAATGATGAAGATGCTGAAAGGATTGGAATCATTTATTTAACAGGAAAAGGTGCACCAAAATCATCCATTGAGATAACTCAAAAACCACTTCCAACATATCCTGATTACAATGTTTCACCAAAGGAGCCTGATATGACGGGTATGGAAAGTAGCGCGGTGGAAATTGCAAGTAAAATTAAGATTGGTTGGAATATTGGCAACACTCTTGAGGCTATTGGGGGAGAAACTGCTTGGGGCAACCCTAAAGTCACAGATAATTTAATAAAACTCGTAAAAGAGAATGGTTTTAATGCTATAAGAATCCCTGTTTCGTGGAATCAATATTTAGAAAATGCAGAAACAGCTAAAATTAAAGATTCGTGGATGAATCGAGTAAAAGAGGTTGTTGACTATTGTATAGATAATGATATGTATGTTGTAATGAATATACATTGGGATGGCGGTTGGATGGAAAATAACTGTACACCAGAGAAATCAAAGAGTGTGAATAAGAAACTAAGAGCTTTTTGGCAACAGATAGCAACACATTTTAGAGATTATGACGAGCGTCTTTTATTTGCCAGTGCTAATGAGCCAAACGTTGACAACTCAGTGCAGATGGAGGTTTTAATGTCATATTACGATACATTTATACAAGCTGTGAGAGAAACGGGAGGTAAGAATAGTTACAGAACTCTTGTTGTTCAAGGTCCATCAACTGATATTGAGTTAACATATAATCTTATGAAATCTCTTCCTAAAGATTTGACAAAAGATAGAATGATGGCTGAAATTCACTACTATACGCCATATCCATTCTGTTTAATGACCAATGACGAAAGTTGGGGTAAAATGTCCTATTTCTGGGGTGCTGACAATCATTCAACCAGTTTACCAGAACGAAATTCGAAATTTGGTGAAGAGGTAGAAATGAGCAATTTACTTCGAAAGATGAAAACTAAATTTGTAGATAATGGAATACCAGTTATAATGGGCGAGTTTGCTGCAATAAAAAGAACTAATCTTAAAGGTGAAGATTTAGAGTTGCATCTGCAATCACGAAATTATTTCTTAAAATATTTAATGGAGAAATCTAAAGAGAATGGTATACTTCCGTTCTATTGGGATGCTGGAAATATGGGCGAAAATGCCTCAGCACTCTTTGATAGAAGACAATGTTCTGTATATGATCAAGATGCGCTTGATGCATTGATGGAAGGAATTGAATAATTTAACTACTAAACATATAATAAAATGAGATTTTTTTTAACTGTTGTGACATTTTTTGTTACACTATCTTTATTAGGTCAAAGCGTAAATCCTAATTCATGGGTTATGGCTGATGATAACTCTTTAGAAGTAGCTTATACCAATCCCATAATTCCCGGTTTTTATCCTGATCCGAGCGTATGCCGCGTTGGAGATGATTACTATTTGGTCAATAGTACTTTTGAGTATTTTCCTGGAGTGCCAATTTTTCATAGTAAAGATTTGATAAATTGGAGGCAGATTGGGCACTGTATTCATCGTGAAGACCAGATAAAAGGTGAGATTAATATTTTTGCACCAACAATTCGTCATCATGATGGAGTGTTTTATATGATAACAACTAACGTTTCTTATAAAGGTAATTTCTTTGTTACTGCAACAAATCCTGAAGGACCATGGAGTGATGCTGTTTGGATTGATATGCCTGCCATTGACCCTGATCTGTTTTTTGATGATGATGGTAGAGCTTATGTTATAACTTCTACTTTTGAAATGGCAGAGCTTGATGTTAAAACAGGAGAAATACTTTCTGAAAAAAGACAAATTTGGAGTACTACTGGTGGTAGATATCCTGAGGCACCTCATCTTTATAAAAAAGATGGTTTTTATTATCTAATGGCTGCTGAAGGTGGGACTGAAGAGGCTCATATGGTAACAATAGCACGAAGTAACAATATTTGGGGACCATATATTAATAATCCTGCAAATCCTATTGCTACTCATGTGAATCATCAAGGTATGGGGAAGGCTATTCAAGGTATTGGACATGCAGATATTATTCAAGCACATGATGAGAGTTGGTGGATGGTTATTCATGGATATAGAACTATTAATGCATATCCGCCACATCATATTTTGGGGAGGGAGACATGTTTAGTGCCTGTTACTTGGCCAAAAAGTGGCTGGCCAATTATAAATGGAAATGGAACTGTAGATGTTGAAATGAAAGTTGAAACTCTACCGCAAACAAAAAGTGCTAATAAAATTGAAAAGGTTATTTTTGATTCAAAAGAGTTAGACTTAGAGTGGAATTATGTGCAACCACCTATTAAAAAGAACTATAAAATAGATACTAAAAAGGGCATTTTATCACTTTATGGTTCTCCTGAGAAATTAGGTGAAGGACTAAATCCTACTTTTGTAGGTAAGAGGTTGAGAAATATAGAGTTTGTAGCATCTACACGCGTTGATTTTAATCCAAAAAACAAAGACGAAGAGGCTGGTATAGCATTATTGAACCACGGTTCGCACTTTGGAATGTTTGTAGTAAATCATAATAATGAAAGATGTGTTGTGGTTCGTCTGCAGTTTGGACAAAATTTCTATTATTCAGATTATATAAAGTTAGATGATGGTTCTGTTGATTTAAAAATTGAGGGTAGTGGACCTGAGTTTACTTTTTCATTTTCGCAAAATGGAGATGATTATATAATTATAGATAAGGCAGATTCTAAATTTTTAAGTAGTCAGACCGTTGGATGGTTTACAGGTTTGTATGTAGGGTTATATGCTACAGGTAATGGAAAAGCAGTCAAAACACCTGCTAACTATCATTGGTTTGAATATATCGGTAAATAGTTTTTACATAGTTTTTGTTTATTGGACAGTAATTAGTTTATTATATAATCTCAAATTGTCTATTAAAAGGAAATGAAGTTCAATATAGCTAATTCTCAACCCTCAAATTAGCTTTGCTGAACGTTGTTTCCCTCTTGCTTTCAGTTAGATACGGTAAAGGGGGATATTTGCAAGCTAAGCAAGATTTTCATACACAAAATCTTCACAGTTAAAAAATAACATTTCTTAAATTATCGAGATATTATTTTAAAATAGAAATTAACTATATGCAATCAGCCCCTTTAGGGGTTTGGGGTAGAATACAGAATAAAAAAAGCACTAAAGTATAGCATGTTAATTTAATCTATCGATAATTTTACTAATGGACAATTTGGGATAATTTTTAATAAATCTATATAGTAGATAAATGTTCGTTTTTGCGGAGGTGTTTAAGATAAATTATCAAACAAAGATTAAATTACAATTGTAAATTCGATATAGATGTTAATATTTTTAATTTGTCTACCATATTAAGATAATTTACACACTCAGTTTTGATAGTCTTGATATACATTTGTTTAAAATATTTAAAATAGTAACGCTTAAATTTATATTAATAATGAAAAAAAATGTATTTTTATTGTCATTAATATTATCCATTTCTTCTTTGGTGGGTTCTATAAATGCCTTTGATGTAACTGAAAGTGGTGGTTGGTTTGAGTCGGCTTTTGTAAAGTGGACACCAAAATCAGATGCCGAGGGCTATAATGTCTATTATTCAGGTGAAGGAGTATCAAATGTGAAAATAGATAATTTTTTAATAAGAGAATATCCAGGATACTACCGTGCAGACGTAGTTGGTCTTAAAGCAGGTAATTACACAATTGAAGTGAAACCTGTTGTATCGGGAGTTGAGGGGAGTGGTATCTCTACATCATCAATTGAGGTTAAACCTTATGATCGTAGCGGTTTTGCCTTTAGCAATGGTAGAATTCCAGGTGCTTATAAGGCAGATGGTACATTAAAAGATAATGCAGTAATATTATATATAACTGAGAACACCAAAAATACAGTTGAGTTAACCGTTGCAAACGCTAATAGCAACCCTTGCGTAGGATTGCAAGAAATTTTTGATGGTTTTAAGAAAGGTAGTGATCTTAGACCTTTAGTTGTGCGTATTGTAGGAAATGTATCTCATTTAGCTGATATGCAGAGTGGAGATGTAGTTGTAGAGAATAAAAATAATGAACTAAGTCATATTACAATTGAAGGAATTGGTGACGATGCTGTAGCTAATGGCTGGGGAATTAGAATTAAAAATGCTACAAACATTGAGATTCGTAATTTAGGATTTATGAATTGTGATAGCAATGAAGGTGATAATATTGGACTACAACAGAATAATGATCACATTTGGGTACACCATTGTGATATGTTTTATGGCCATGCAGGTGGTGACTCCGACCAACAAAAGGGCGATGGAGCACTGGATGTAAAAGGTTCTACTTATGTAACAATTTCATATAACCACTATTGGGATACTGGTAAAACAAATCTTTTAGGTTTAGGTGAAAAAACAACCGAAGGATTATATATAACCTATCATCACAACTGGTTTGACCATTCAGATTCGCGTCATCCGCGTGTGAGATACTATTCAGCGCATGTTTACAACAATTTTTATGACGGTATCTCAAAATATGGTGCTGGAGCAACTTTGGGAGCATCTGTTTTTATGGAGAAAAACTATTTTAGAAATTGCAAATATCCGATGATGATCTCAATGCAAGGAACTGATGTTTATAATTCTTCAACGGGCCAAAATGATTATAAAAACTCACCAACTTTTTCTAAAGAGGATGGAGGAATAATAAAAGCATTTGAAAATTATATTGTCGGCGCACAACGATTTGTAGCTTATGGAGATACAGATTTTCCAAATCCAACTGTTGACTTTGATGCTTATGTTGTTTCAACAGCTAGCGAAATAGTGCCATCATCGGTAGTTTCTGCGTATGGAAGTAATGAGTATAATAATTTTGATACAAACTCTTCCATAATGTATCAATATAGTGCAGACTCTCCAGAAGATGCTATGAATAAGGTTATACAATATTCAGGAAGAATGTTTGGAGGTGATTTTGAATGGACTTTTAATAATAGTGTTGATGATAATTCCTATGGCGTTAATAGTGCATTAAAATCTGCAATAACAAATTATACATCCCAATTAATAGCAATTCAAGGGGATGTGCCAAATTCTGGAAATACAGATCCAAACGAACCACAAGAACCAATTGAGGGAGACGAAGATCATAACTTTACATTATTTGGAAAAGAAAGCACATTCTATGCAATCAATGGTAATTTATCTACAAGTAAGGGAAGTGTGGATTATGCTGGAATGACTTTAACACAATGTTTAAAAATAGAGTCTTCAACATCCATTACATTTGAAATGGATAAACTAGGAGAATTGTTATTAGTATTCAATGATAATTTTAATGGAAGAGTTAAAATTAACAATACAAATTATACTGTAAGCAATGGTATTTTAGAGGTAGAATTACCTGCTGGAGTTTATGAGATTACAAAAAATGATACTGCAAATCTATTTTATATGAGTATAAAATGGCAAACTTCAACAAAAATTGATAATTTTGTATCAAAATCAGATATTTCAGTTTATCCTAATCCTCTAATTGATAAATTATACATATCTTCGATGGAAAATATTTCGAAAGTTGATATTTATAATCTATCAGGAGTTAATGTTAAATCTGTAATAGGTAGTCAGTTAGAATCAATTGATGTAGGATATCTGCCACAAGGAAGTTATGTAATAGTTGTAACTTTAGAGGATGGAAACCTATTTAAACAGATAATATTGAAAAAATAATGTTGTTGTTTCTATAAATCAAGTAAAAAGCAGACTAGAATTCGTTTTAGTCTGCTTTTTCATTTTAACATTAAAACTCTTCTATTTTCAAAATTTAATAAGTAAGTGACAAAATTGTATTTGTTGTATAAGTATTATCATTCTACTTTTGTATTAATGAAAAATATGTAAACAATAAAAATAAACGATAACTAAACTTATTAAATTTTATCTCTATGAACGACAATCTATTTTTAAAAAGGTTAAACAAGATTAAATCAGATCAAGAGTCACTAATTTTGAAGTCAAATGATGAACTTTTTAGTGTAAATGGTATATATTCAAGGTATAAAAATCCAATAATTACTCGTGACCATATTCCTTTGCATTGGCGTTATGATATGAATCCTGAAACTAATCCGTTTTTTATGGAGCGTATAGGATATAACGCAACTTTTAATGCAGGCGCAATGAAGTGGAGCGATAAATATCTATTAGCTGTTCGTGTTGAAGGAAATGATAGAAAATCTTTTTTTGCAATAGCTGAAAGTCCTAATGGAGTTGATAATTTCCGCTTTTGGGATAGACCTATAACTATGCCAGAGACTGATGACCCAGATATTAATGTATATGATATGCGTCTTGTTAATCACGATGATGGTTATGTATATGGAGTTTTCTGTACAGAGCGCAAAGACCCTGATGCACCAGCAGGTGATTCAAGTAGTGCTGTTGCTGCAGCTGGTATTGCTCGAACAAAAGATTTAATCAATTGGGAGAGATTACCAGATTTGATTTCCACAACAGGTCAGCAACGTAATGTTGTACTTTTTCCACATTTGATTGATGGAAAATATGCATTTTACACACGTCCACAAGATGGATTTATTGATACTGGAAGCGGTGGCGGTATTGGTTTTGGATTATCTGACACTATCGAAAATCCTGAAGTTAAAGAGGAAGTAATTGTTGATGCAAAAACATATCACACAATTTATGAAGTGAAGAATGGTCTCGGACCAGCACCAATCAAAACAGACAAAGGTTGGTTGCAACTTGCTCATGGTGTGCGAAATACTGCGGCAGGATTGAGATATACAATCTATCTGTTTATGACAGACCTTGAAAAACCTTGGGTTGTAACGCACAAACCAGCAGGATATTTACTAGCACCATTGAAAGATGAGCGAATTGGTGACGTATCAAATGTGCTTTTCACAAATGGTTGGATTGCAGATGAAGATGGTAAAGTTTTTATCTATTATGCTGCTTCCGATACAAGAATGCACGTTGCAACTTCAACAATAGAGCAGATGGTTGATTATTGTATCAATTCACCACAAGACGATTTGCGAACTTATGCATCTGTAGAGAAGATAAATCAGTTAATTGATAAGAATAAAGAGATTATTTAATTGTAAATTGATTTACCTCTATTTATGAAAAACTATTTAAACATAAAACAAGAATTACTTGCTGAGTATAAAAACATTCTAGATTATTGGATGAAATATACTCTTGATACAGAATTTGAAGGATTTATAGGAGAAGTAAATCACTCAAACTCACAAGTTAAAGACTCAGATAAAGGTGTTGTTTTAAATTCGCGAATACTTTGGACTTTCGCCTCTGCCTATAATTTTTTGAAAGATGAAGAGTATCTTGTTATCGCCAAACGTGCCTATGAATATCTTATAAAATATTTTTGGGACAAAAAGTATGAAGGTGTATATTGGAATTTGACTTATGATGGACAGGTTCTTGACGGCAGAAAGCAGATTTATGCACAAGGTTTTGCTATTTATGGACTTTCAGAATATTATAAAGCAACAAACAATAAAGAGGCTTTATGCTATTCTATAAAACTGTTTCAACTGATTGAAAATTACAGCTTTGATGAAGAAAATGGTGGTTATCTAGAAGCTTTAGCACGTAATTGGGAGCCTCTTGAAGATATGCGTTTGAGTTTGAAAGATGATAACGAACCAAAGTCTATGAATACTCATTTGCATATTATAGAACCTTATGCAAACCTTTATAAAGTGTGGAAAGACCCAATTTTAAAGAGACAGATAAAAGGATTAATTGAGACATTTTTAGATAAAATTATAGATTCTAAAACATCACATTTTAATCTCTTTTTTGATATGGATTGGAGTGTAAAGTCTAATCTTATTAGCTATGGTCACGATATTGAGGGAGCTTGGTTACTCTGCGAAGCCGCCGAAGTTATTGGTGATGAAGAACTATTAAAAAGGGTAGAGGAAATTGCAATTAAAATGATAGATGTAACTATTGAAGAGGGTTTGGCAACTGATGGTTCTCTATTATATGAAAAAGATTTATCAACTAACAAAGTAGAAACTGACAGGCACTGGTGGGTTCAAGCAGAGGCTATGGTTGGTTTTGTAAATGCGTGGCAGATTTCTAAAAATAATCTCTATCTTGATAAAATGGTTGATATTTGGAATTTTATAGAAGAAAAGCAGATTGATAATGATGGTGGTGAGTGGTTTTTAAGAGTAGATAATCAAGGTGAACCAGTAAAATTTGATGAAAAAGCAGGTTTTTGGAAATGTCCATACCATAATACGCGAGCATTAATGGAGGTTTATAATAGATTGGTAAATTAAAATATAATACGTGAATTCAATATTGAAATAATTTTATATTGTATAATATTCAAAAGCTGTGATATAAAGCTCCCTTTACTGTGTCTAGATGAAAGCAAGAGGGGGTTGGGGGTAAAACATAAATTAAATAATTTTCATTAATTAACCCCTAAATTAGCTTCGCTGAACTTTGTTTCCCTAAAGGGGACTTTTAATCTTGCTAAAATATAATCTTTAGGTAAAGAGAATATATTTAAAGATTTTATATTGAACTCACGCTATATAAATTAGAATTAAAAAATAATAATATGAGTTCTACAAAAGTAACACTAAAAGAGAAAATCGGATATGGATTTGGGGATGCTGCCTCTTCTATGTTCTGGAAAATTTTTACATTTTATTTGGCAATTTTCTATACCGATGTGTTTGGAATACCAGCAGCCGCAGTTGGAACAATGTTTTTAGTAACTCGAATATGGGACACTGCTAATGACCCAATAATGGGTATTATTTCTGATAGAACTAATACAAAATGGGGTAAGTTTAGACCATATTTGCTTTGGGTTTCGTTACCTTTTGCAATTATTGGTGTTTTACTTTTTACAACGCCAAATCTATCTATGAATGGTAAAATTGTATATGCTTATGTTATTTATACACTTATGATGATGGCATATACCGCTGTAAACGTGCCGTATGCAAGTCTTTTGGGTGTAATGACTTCCGACTCTAATGAGAGAACTTCTTTTGCATCATACAGAATGATTTTTGCTTTTGCAGGTAGTTTACTAGTTGTGGCTATTTATCAGCCAATGGTTGACTTTTTTAGAGGCAAAGGGTTAGAAATAGGCAGTTCATATCAGTTAACAATGATTGTTATTGGTGCAATTGCTGTTATATTCTTCTTGTTTACATTTCTATGGACAAAGGAGAGAATTACGCCACCAGTTGAGCAAAAAAGTAGTTTAAAAGAGGATTTAAAAAATCTAGCGAACAATATTCCGTGGTTTGTTCTTCTTGGAGCTGGTGTTATGACGTTAATTTTCAATTCTGTTCGTGACGGAGTTTCTCTTTATTATTTCAAATATTATATAAGTTCATCCATTGACCAGGAAAATGCTGTTATCTTTTCATCAACCACTATAGCTTATAGTACATTTTATATTTTTTTGGGACAAGCAACAAATATGTTTGGTGTAATGCTTGCAAAGCCTGTTTCTGCCTTCTTTGGAAAACGAAAAACATTTATT